>CAVFAM010000083.1:738-7800 GCA_963620375.1 Bacteroidaceae bacterium | reverse complement strand
GCAATATCCTCCCCATATGTTAAAGTGCCTTAACATACTCATTCATAAATTCAGCCGACACCTCAAACGACTTAACCGGCGAATTATCAATCCAATTCTTATGACTTTCAAGTACCACCGCTTCCACGCCCACAGACAAAGCCTGCTGGCAGAGAGCCTCAAGGTTCATATTTCCATATCCCAGCTCACAGCTGTCAGACTTTAAAATAGGTGTCATCATAGGCTTTGTAAGCTTGGTGCCCCTGTCATTGATGTGATAGAGCTTCATTCTGTCACCAAGCATTTTCATCACATCAAGGGCGCATACGCCAGCTTCTGTCGGCCAGTAGGAATCAAATTCAAAGCCTACATACTCCGGGTCTGTGTTTTCCAGAATATACTCATAGGCATTTTTCCTTCCGTCCACCTTCTGGAATTCATAGTTATGGTTGTGGTATAAGAGCTTTATGCCCTCTGCTTTCAGGTTTTTTCCAGTCTGATTGAGCCGCCTGCACAAATCATCAACCTGATTTATATCACGATAATCAAAGCGGTACATGCCTGTAATCACAATATTTGAAGTATTATATTTATGAGCCTCCTTAAGGGTCTCAGAGAGATCTCTCTCTATGCCTCCTAAGTCCTTATGGAGGCTTACAACAGAAAGCCCTGCTTCCTTTACCAGCCTTGCCCAGTCAAGCCTGCCACCTTTGCCGGTAGGCATGCCTGCAGCCTTTGTAAGCATACGCACCAGAAATGGTGTAGGATTTACCATAAAGCTGTTTAACTCTATTCCGTTGTAGCCAGCCTTTACCATTGCCTCTAATGTCTCTCCTGCCTTTGCCTCGCTGCCTGTAACTGTTCCAAGCATAATCTGTTGTACTGCCTTGATTGCCATGAGTTTTCTCCTTGTTTTTCTTATTGCGTTTCCTGTGTTTGTTCTTTTGGCACTTGCCTCATAATCTTTCTGTGCTATTTACACGTTTTCTACAAATTGAATCTGACCCTCAGTAATTCCATTTTCATTAAAGGAATCCACCCTCACATAGTAGGCTTCTCCCTCCACAAGGGCTCCGATTCTCTTTTGGCTGTCATATGTGAGGCAGCTGTGATAAAGCTTATCCGGTTTTAATCCCCAGAGAATATTATAGCCTGTTGTGCCATCTGCTGTGTTTCTCTCCGATGGCTTAATAGTAACTTCCATGTCTATTCCAGAGCTTCTTACAGCCTCGTATGCTGCCTGCTCTGGCAGGTCTCCCCTGCCCTTGCCAAAGACTCTAAGTCCACTGATACATGGCTTCTGGTCGTAAGGCACCTTCATATTTGAAATCCTTATATATCTAAGCTCTATGCCATTTTCGTATACCAGAAAATCATGGCTTAAATCTGTCTCAGCCCGAGTCTTGTCCTCTAATACAAAGAAGCTCTCTCCGTCCACAGAGCCTTCTAAGAGGTACTGGGTCACAATATCCGCTTCCTCTATATATCTCGCCTGGGTTGTTCCCCTGATTTTGCCTGGAACAGGAATCCTTATGTCATCATCTGCGAAATTAATCTGAAGGGCACGGACATCCATGACTTTCCCTAAATCCATCATAAGCCACTCATCCCTGCCTGTGGATGCCGCCTGCCACCAGTTCTGTACATTTTCATTTGATACGAGCTCTGGATTTTTGCCTTCTGTGTATGATGACGCTGTCATTTTCTTATTATAAGAGAGCAGCATCCACTCTGGATTTGCCCAGATATCCTGTTCCTTATCCTCTGATAGGCTGACTGGCCAGTCTCCATACCTCTGATTGCAGCACAGCTCGCCCTCATCATCATATGCAGCCTTCCAGATGCCTACTCTTCGCTCAAAATCATGGTTTACACTTATTCGCATTGAAGCAGTGTGCCACAGATTTCCCTTATAATCCTCCATTGTGGAGCCATGACCAGCTCCCGGCATAAATCCGCCCGGATGATATGAATATGGGTTATTTTTTGCCGGTGCAAATGGTCCCAGTGGCTTGTCTGAGACGTATACTCCATCTCCATATGTATTGTACTGGGTTCCTGCAAAAGCATACTGCAAATAGTATCTGCCATCATGCTTATCCATCCATGCACCCTCTACATAAGGCTTGTCGGTAAACATGCCCCTAATCATCGGAATATACATAGCTGGAATCTGCTCTACTGGTGTGCCATGTGACTTCATGAAGTTGTTAAAGCACTCTTCTACCTCTTCCTCAGACCGTGGCAGCCTGCTGTTATCATCACCGATTCTCTCATAGCCGTACTTATAAGGGTTGGCAGATATAAGCTCTTTTCTCTCACCCTTTGGGTTCATGGTCTCTGGGTCAAGCTCCACACCCCAGATAGGTGTATCATTTGAGCAGCCCCAATAAAAATACACTCTGCCATCATCATCTATAAATAGGTTTGGGTCCCAGAAATCAAAGGTTCCCTCTATTTTTTCATACGGTCCTTTTAAAATATCCTTTGTGCGGTATCTGTCGCACTTTTCACCCTTTTTTGAAGCGCAGAAATATACATAATCACCCATTACCCGGACATCCGGAGCATAATCATACAGGGGCAGCTCTGCCGGAAGCCTGTGGTTTTCCCAGTTTACCAAATCGTCTGACACCCACACTCCAAGAGTCATTGATGCAAATATGTAATATCTGCCCTTGAAGCTTATCATGGATGGGTCAGCTGCCTCACGGCAGATGGCGATTCTGTTTTTTCTCTGGTCTGCGTTAAACTGATATCTGTAATTTATGTTTACCGGATTGCAATAATACTTCATATACTTTCGTTCTCCCACTATCTTATTTTTCAAAATTACAACTGCCCCAGAAAATACAGACTTTCTTTAGGCATACGCTTCATAGTGCTTCTGTCTACAGCAATTAGTCCAAACTTCATTGAAAAGCCCTTCTGCCATTCAAAATTATCCATCAGTGACCAGTGACAATATCCTATAACCGGTATATTGTCAGCAATACAAGCAGCCACTCCCTTTGTCGCTTCATCGATAAATGCAACTCGTCTGCTGTCATCCTCTGTAGCTATGCCGTTTTCTGTAACCATGATTGGCATATCCTTTTTTCCTGCATTTGCGAACTCATCATGGACCCTCCTGATGACGTGCTCCAGCGCCTGTGGGTAAAATTCATAATCCATCTGGGTAATCTCAGCCCCCTTTGGCACTGGGCAGATTCCGTCTGCTCCGATAAGGCTTCTGGTGTAGTTTTGCAGTCCGAAAAAGTCATCATCCTTGATGTAAGGCAGATAATGTGTGAATTCTTCTTCCCACTCATGCCTTGCGGCCTCTTCGCCTCCCTCCACTAGCTGTATATCGTGAAGGGACAGGGACAAGCCTATCATAAGCTCTGGCCTCGCCTTTTTCATTGCATCTTTTGCAGCCTGATGGGCACGCATTACGAGGATGTCTCCCTCTGGGGTTCTTGCACTGACAAAGTTTTCCGGCTTCTTTGTGCCAAAAACCTTTTTATTTTCAAATCTCTGCCAGAACATGTTTTTGAGCATTTTGTTGAAATTCATGCCCACCTGGGCTGTGCCCTCCATGCTGTCGGCTTTCTTGTTCTGCTTATTTTCCTTGCGCTTTGCCATCATCTGACGCTTATAGCGCTCTGCGATTGCAGCCACCTGAAGCCCCATGTTTGCTTCATTTATGGTGACAACATAGGTCATCAAATCTCCAAGCTTTTCCGCTACATATCCACAGTATCTGGCAAAATACCTGACTGTGTCCTCATTTTCCCAGCCACCTTTTTGAATTAACCATACAGGTGAAGTGAAATGCATCATTGTAACAACCGGCTCTATTTTGTTGTTTCTACAACATTCAAGGACTTTTCTGTAATGCTCTATTTCTTTTTCATCAAATCTGCCCTCTTCCGGCTCTATTCGTGCCCACTCGATTGAAAAGCGATAGGTGTTAAGCCCAGCCTCCGCCATAAGGCGTATATCCTCTTCGTATCTATTGTAATGGTCAACTGCATTGAGGGATGGCTCATTGAAATTTGTGTGCTTCAACTGCTCCATTGCCCAGTAATCGCTGTGTATATTATTGCCCTCTACCTGATGCGCCGCTGTTGACGCACCAAGCATAAATTTATCTGGAAATCTGCTCATATATCTAACCTCATTTCTATTATACAGAAAAGTTGTATACATATTTATTTTCTACGAATCCGTCCAAGGGCTGCTGCAAGCATCTTCGCCTGCTCTCCCTCAGCATCAATTCCGCCCTGTGCTAAAAGCTTTTTAAGTGGCTGTCTGGCAATCATTGCCATCATTGCCTTTGGGATTTTGACATTTTTACCCATACCGCCAGCTACTGAGCCCTGCATCTGCTTCATCATCTGCTCTAAAAGGGCTGCACCCTCTGGTGTCGCCTGAATCTCTGCCATGGTGCTGTTTAATGATAGGTATTCTCCCTCTTCATTTGCAGGCTCATCCTTTGGCTCGTCAAACCAGTTGCGCACCTTTGCAGCGTCCATAAAATATGCGGGATTTGGCTCGCTTACTTTTCTTATTGTCATTTCATCACTCAGGGCTTCATTATCAGGGCAGACCGCCTTTATCTGGTGTTCACCATCTATCGGTAGCTCAAACCTAAAGATATGTTCGCCCTCCTGCTCTCCTATAAATTTTCCATCTACATAGAGGGCAATTTTCTTCTGGTTAGAGTAGACCTTAATCTCTGTCACTGGCTCTATGCGGTCTGCATATCTTCTGCCACAGAGATGTACAAAGGCTTCGTCACTCCACCATGCCTTGTATATGTAAAAGGCATCCTTTTTCTCTTTTCTGTCAAAAGTGATAAGTCCCTTGTGATTTTTACCCGGGTCTCCTGCCTCATCTCGTCCTGCTGCTGCAAACTCAAACATATTCCATACATATGTGCCCCACAGATACGGTCTCCTGGCAATCATCTCAAGCATATGCTCGTGGTAAAGCGCCATATAGCTCTCTGTGTAATCGCCCTTGGCTGGCTTTGGTGACTGTAATCTGATTACTGAATCTGCCCCATACTCGGTAAGTCCTATGACTGTGTCTGGATGCTCCCTGTGAAACTGGTCGAAAAAGGCATCATTATCCTCCATGTCACCCACATACCATCCATAATAGAGGTTATAGCCCCTGATGTCAGGCAGGCTCACAAGCGGACTGTCTGTCTCAAGCATAAAGAGGTTTGCCATTGCAGACACACGGCTCTTATCCATTCTGTGAATCAAATCATTGAGAATTCTGTGATTTTCCATCAAGTCATCTGTCACACCCTGCAGGGAAATCTCATTTGAAATAGCCCAGCAGATAATAGAAGCATGGTTATAATTCTGTACAATAAGCTCCTTCATCTGGGAGATTGTATTCTCCCGTCCACTATCCATATGTACTGTGATATATGGGATTTCAGCCCAGGCTACGATACCTTTTTCATCGCACAAATCGTAAAAATACTGGTCGTGCTGGTAATGGGCAAGCCTGATTGAGTTAGCTCCGACTGACAAGATCAGCTCCATATCCTCCTCGTGCATTTCTTTTGTAAGGGCATTTCCCACACCAAGTCTGTCCTGATGGCGGGATACTCCCCTTAGCGGATAGCTCTCCCCATTAAGGAAAAATCCCTTGTCAGGGTCAAAGCTGTAGCTTCTGCATCCGAATTTTGCTGTAACCTGGTCTATTGTCTCTCCATCTTTCTTAAGCTCTGCTGTGGCTGTATAAAGGAAGGCATCCTTTAAGCCCTGCCACAGATGGGGATTAGCCAGAGTGATTGTACCTGTGTAGTGTTTTACTCTGGAAAGGGCAGCCTCATCATAGAAGGTCTGCACATCATCAGTTGGAATGAGCTCTACGCTCTGCCTGTCTGAATCACCAGAAACTGATACACTGACCACATCTGCCACACCGCATACATATGCGTCAAACCTGACCTCCGCACTGCCATCCTCCTTCATTTCAGGGGTCACATATAAGCCTTTTCCACCATAATAGTCGAGGTCAAAATGACTTGCTGGAACTGTGATAAGCTTCACATCCCTGTACAATCCACCGTAGAATGTAAAATCAGCTTTCTGTGGATATACATGGTCGTTTGGTGAATTATCCACTTTAATTTGCAGTATATTATTTTCCTGTAACTCATTTGTCAGGTTTACACGGTATGTAGAATAGCCTCCGTCATGGGCAGCCAGTACTTTGCCATTTAAACTCACCTCAGATGATGAATTTGCTCCATTTATCTCAAGGTATAGCTCTTCTCCTGCATGAAGCTCTGGCTTTGCAAATTCTTTTGTATAAGTACACTCCCCTCTGTAATAATCAGATGCGCTCTGTCCGTCCACCGCATTCCATGTATGTGGAAGAGTTACATTTTCTGTCTTTCCTTCTTTTTCAAATACATAATTATCATTAAATAAGATTACTTTTCTCATAATTACACGTATTCCTTTATTGTCTTTTCCTTCATTTCTTTTTTCTTTGTCTCTATTCGCTTCTGGACTTCAACCATTTCCTCTTTTGTGAGCTTGCAGCCCTTCATTGCGATAAGTGTCACCAGCCAGCCGACTAATGGCAGACCAAAGTAAATTATCATTGTCACTACAAAAATAGGTGTTGTAAGTGGCTCGTTTGGCTGTGGCATGGTATTTGTATATCCGATAATTGCAACGGCGCCGGTAGCGATTAATGCTGATAATGAAGAAATCAGCTTGTCAATTAAGCTGTAGGTTCCTGTGATAACCGCTGGTACATATCTGCCGCTTCGGTCAAGCTCGTAGTCTACGATATCTGCCATGAATGATACATCTGCTGTTGTAACGCACATTTTTGCTCCGTTTAATATAAGTGTGAGCACTACATATGCTATCATTGTAAATCCAAAGCTTGAAATAGTATTTGGGTCTATCACAATAAAGAAAACAAGTGATATCACTGCTATTACCATACAGATTTTTGTCCATGTGACTATTGCATTTTTGCTGCCATATTTTCCTGCGTATTTTGCTCCAAAGCCCGCAAATACGATTGATGGAAGCATACTTATTACAGAAAGCATGGTTG
>CAVFAM010000083.1:0-728 GCA_963620375.1 Bacteroidaceae bacterium | reverse complement strand
ACTCATATCTCCGATAATGATACCAAAGAGCATAGTTGTGATTACTGCCTGTGACGCTGTCTGCTGGGCGATTTTGTCAGATGCCTGGGCTGCGATGTATGCCTGTAATGGCTTGTTGCCCTTTAATACCTCAAGCATATCCTTTACCTTGAGCGGCTCCTGCTTTTTGATTCCCATGTAGTACTCTGGCTTGTCATAGGCTGAGATACCAATACATACCAGAACTGTACCGACTGCTGCTACAAGCATACAGACACGGACTGCTGCTGACAGGAAATCCTGATTGTATGTACCACCGAATTTTGGAAGCAAAACCATGTTTAACACTACTGTCATAATCATAGGCACCAGGTAGTTGAACGCAGTCTGCCATACTCCGATTGTAGGACGCTGCTTCGGGTCATTTGTCATAATTGCCGGCAGGGTCTGGGCTGTTATGTTTGTAACTGTGTAACCAATTACATAGATAACATATAACAGAGTAAAGACAATAATTCCGTGTCCCTTTGATGAAAATACATCAAACATTGCAAGAAGGGCGATTGCTTCAATTGCAAAGCCTGCTACAAGGAGCACTCTGAGTCTTCCAAATCGTGTGTTTACCTTGTCATAGATAAGTGCCAGAACCGGGTCTGTTATTCCGTCAAAAATACGGGTACAGGTCAGAATTATTCCTACAATAGCTGTCGATATTCCATAACCTACGCTGGCACTATAGCTTGCCATGC
>CAVFAM010000082.1:0-7421 GCA_963620375.1 Bacteroidaceae bacterium | reverse complement strand
CTCCTGTTTGTAAGCTGCAATGATTCCACGAGAGGAGTTAACAATCGCGCCAAGTCCATCCTCGTTGAAGAAATGTACAAGGTCTGCGCCCTTTCCTCCCTGGGCTCCATAGCCCGGTACCAGAATAAAGCTCTTAGGCATTACTTTTCTCAAAAGCCTGCCCTGCTCTGGATATGTAGCACCCACAACAGCGCCTACATAACTGTAGGAATCGCCCATGCACTCTGCGCCCCACTCAGCTACCTTCTCACCTACATGCTCGTATAATGGCTTGCCATCGATGAGACGATCCTGAAACTCTCCACTTGACGGATTAGAAGTCTTTACAAGGATAAAGATACCCTTCTTCTCCTCCTTGCATACATCTACGAATGGCTTGATTCCATCTGTTCCAAGGTATGGATTAACTGTCGCAAAATCCTCGTTAAAAGCAGAATAGCTCTTGCTTCCAATCTGTACCTTTCCAAGATGTCCTGTAGCATAAGCTGCCGATGTAGAGCCTATATCTCCACGCTTGACATCACCGATAACCACCAAATCCTTCTCGTGGCAATAATCAACTGTTTTCTGGAATGCCTTTAAGCCTTCTATTCCAAACTGCTCATACATGGCAATCTGTGGCTTAACCGCAGGAATCAAATCATATGTAGCATCTACTATTGCCTTATTATACTGCCATATAGCCTCTGCTGCTCCTGCCGGAGTCTCTCCAAACTCTTCAAATGCTTTCTTCTGAATATGCTCTGGCACATATGAGAGCATTGGATCCAGACCTACTACTATAGGTGCATTTGTCTTTTTGATTTTGTCTACTAATTTGTTGATCATGGTAATGTCCTTTCGCTTTTTCTACATACTTTGGTATTCAGCAATTCAGTCCCACCACGGATTATGATGAGACTGAATAAACTTATCCTATGTATATAATACAGGAATAATCATATTTTTCAATTGTTATTTTTATTTTGCAGCGATAACATCTGCCATGTCGTAGTGGCCTGCTCCTTTTCCCTTTAAGAATTTGGCAGCCTCCACAGCCCCCTTTGCAAATACAGCCTTTGAGTAAGCTGTGTGTTTAAACTCTATAACCTCATCCTGTCCACAGAAAAGCGCCTCGTGCTCTCCCACGATATTTCCGCCACGGACTGCTGAGATACCAATCTCATACTTGTCTCGCTGCTTTCTCTCCTGGCTTCTGTCATACTTGTAGGTATAGTCCTGCTCCAGAGCTTCATTCATGGAATCAGCAAGGGCAAGAGCTGTGCCGCTTGGCGCATCAAGCTTTAAGTTATGATGCTTCTCCACGATTTCCATGTCAAAGCCTGCCGGTGCAAATACCTGGGCTGCCTTTTTGAGAAGCTCCATGAGAGTATTGATTCCCAGAGACATGTTTGCAGATTTAAGGATAGCCACCTTCTTGTAGCACTCCTCAACCCTTGCAAGCTGCTCATCTGAAAGACCTGTTGTACATAATACAACCGGTATCTGCTTCTCAACGCAGTAGTCAAGCACTGAGTCAACAGCCTTGGCATTTGAAAAATCAATCACTACATCTGCCTCAACATCACACTTGTCGATTGATGAAAATACAGGATAGTCATTTTTAATTCCATCATATAAATCTATTCCTGCAACGATTTCTATATCATCATCAGCCTGACATATGCCTGTGATGCACTGTCCCATTTTTCCGTTGCAGCCATTCATTATTACTCTTGTCATTTTATTCAAATCTCCTTTGTATGGATTACTTTTATTATGCAAGCTTAAGACCATAGTCTGTCATAGCCTTGGCAAGCTTAGCCTTTGCCTCAACACCCATCTCGCAGAGTGGAAGACGAAGAGGTCCTACCTCCATGCCCATCATGTTCATAGCTGTCTTGACAGGGATTGGGTTTACATCTGAGAAAAGGGCATCCACCAGTGGAAGTGCCTCTCTCTGAAGCTTCTGTGCAGTGGCAATGTCGCCCTTAAAGAAGCTGTCGCACAGGGCATGCACCTTGGCAGGAGCCACATTGCTCCATACAGAGATAACGCCCACCGCTCCAATTGACATAAGAGGAAGCACAAGTCCGTCCTCACCTGAATACATATCAAGCTTACCATCTGTCAGGTTCATGGTCTTTGAAGCCTGTGCCATATTTCCTGTAGCTTCCTTTAAGCCCACGATATTTTCTTCCATATTATAAAGTGTGGCAACTGTCTCTGGGAGCAGATTGCAGCCTGTTCTGCCAGGCACATTATACATAATGATAGGACACTTTGTGTTCTGGGCAATGCTTGAGTAATGCTTCACCAGTCCAGCCTGTGAAGTCTTGTTGTAGTATGGTGTAACGATTAAAAGGCCATCTACGCCAGCCTCCTCTGCCTCCTTTGAGAGCTGAATTGCTGTCTGTGTGCAGTTTGAGCCAGTTCCTGCAACAACTGGAACTCTGTGGTTTACAAACTTAACCGCTGCCTCAATGACATCCTTGTGCTCCTCCATTGTAAGGCATGAGCTCTCACCGGTTGTTCCTGCAATGATGATTGCATCGGTACCCTCTTTAATCTGGATGTCGATAAGCTCCTCAAGCTTCTCGTAGTTCACTTCCTCATTACTCTTCATAGGTGTTACGATTGCGACACCTGCGCCCTTAAAAATTGCCATGATTTTTCTCCTTATCTTTTCCCTTGTTCGTTCATCGTACTGCTCTTATTATCGTATAAACCTTCCAAAAAGCTCGAATCCGCAGCTTACGCTGCTTCTCCGTTGCTTCGCAACTATGATTCTCGCTTTTCGTTAGGTCGTCCGATTTCACAAGTCTGTCTTGCAAGCCAGCTTGCATCCAGACCTGTTCATCGTACTACTCTTATACGATAAAAGACCAGCCCATAAAGGCTGGTCAAAATTCACATAATTATATACGAAACTGATAGCCCTCCATCTTGCGATGACAGTAACAGGATTATTCACCCTGCTCCCAAGCTCGTGATTGCAGTATCAAAAGCTTTCGGCGCTATTCCTTTCACACATTATCCTCTGCCCCTGCTGCATCCTCTGTGTTACTGATAATTTGCGCAACCTCTATCTCTTTATTAAACTATATTCATAGTAGCACTGGCATTCGTCCTTGTCAACGAAATGTTTGCAGCTCTTATTTTTCAGATGCTATGTTGTACACCTCGTCTGCAAGCTCCCTGATTTCATCAGCCAGCACTCTTCCTGTACAGATGATTGTCACATCATCCGGCTTTGACTCAAACATCTCTCTGATATCGTCAAGGCTTATCACCTTCTGGTCTACAAGCCCCAGAAGCTCATCAAGCACTATTAAATCACAGGCTCCAGTAGCAATTACTTTTTTGCCGTAGTTAAAGCCATTTTTCATGTTCATGGCTTCTTCCATCTTCTTTTCCTCGTCAAGCTCCTCAAAGGGAATCTCTGCCTTGGCAAAATTGAAATACTTTATTTCCGGCTCCAACCGCTTGTAAAATTCCTGCTTGCTCTCATTTTTACCCTTTAAAAACTGGATAATGATAGCTTCCCTGCCGTCTATTACAGCCTGAATAGCATTGCCTATAGCTGCTGTTGTCTTTCCTCTGCCTTCGCCATAATAAACCTTTATAACACCTTCGCTCATAATTGCCTCCACTGTTACCAATTCAAATAATATCGAAATATACCACAGAGTACATATTTTTGTCAAATTTGTAACTAATTTGTAATTTTTTAAGCTCCGTTTTAGTCCTCAATGAAATCAATCTTGCTGACAGAGACCTCGTAGGCAACCCTCTGTTCTGCCTCGGTCTCGTTAATCTTTTTGACGTACTCCCTGCTCTGGATTCGTCCCCAGATCTGGACATGGGTGCCAACCTCAAAGCCCGCTGCAAATCTGGCATTTCTGCCCCAGCAGATACATGGTATGTAGTCTGACTTGCCATAGGAGCGGTTTACAGCCACAAGCAGGTCTGCAATCTCTCTTCCAAGAGGTGTCTTTCTGTAGATAGCCTCCTTGCAGATAAAGCCGTCCAGAAAAATCTGGTTCATGGCATCATCATCGCTGCCATCCTCCAAAAGCTCCAGCTCTCTGGCAAACATAGACAGCACAAGCCTGTTCTTTTTCTCCTCGTGCCTGTTAAAGGACCTGAACTGTCCCCCTATGTACACATACTGACCTACATAATCGCCTTCCACATCAATTAGTCGCTCAGACACCATGACTGGAATATAGTCCACATAATCCGATAATCTCCTCACAGAGATTTCCATCGTATAAAAGCCCTCCCCATACACTTCATGGCTGAAAGTCAGCTCCGATACGATTTCCCCTACTAGCGACACCTGGTTATTTTCAAACATTTTATCTGACATGAATTTTCTCCCTTCCTTTTGTAAAATGCTTTTTCTCACAATTTTTATCATTTTTTCTATGTATAATTTCTCAAACTATGTCGATAATTCTCCTACAAAATCCGACATTTTATATAAAAATAAGTAATAACCTTGTCAAACGCTGAATTTGTGATAAAATAAGACAGTTGCAAACATGTCTATTGAAAGGCGGAAAAATTATGATAACAACTAGAGATAACATTCGTAATATCGCAATTATAGCCCACGTTGACCATGGTAAAACAACACTCGTGGATGAATTGCTTAAGCAGTCTGGTGTGTTCCGTGATAACCAGGAGGTTCAGGAACGTGTCATGGATTCAAATGACATCGAGAAAGAAAGAGGTATCACTATTCTTTCTAAAAACACAGCTGTACAGTACAAGGACATTAAGATAAATATTATTGATACACCTGGACACGCTGACTTCGGTGGAGAGGTTGAGCGAGTTCTCAAGATGGTAAATGGTGTTATCCTCGTAGTAGATGCTTTCGAGGGTGTTATGCCACAGACCAAATTCGTAGTTATGAAGGCTCTTGCCTTAAAGCTTCCTATCGTCGTATGTGTAAACAAGATTGACCGTCCAGAGGCAAGGCCAGACGAGGTAATCGACGAGGTTCTTGAGCTTTTCATGGATCTCGACGCATCAGACGAGCAGCTTGACTGCCCATTCGTTTTTGCATCTGCAAGAGACGGATACGCAATGCTCAATATCGATGATGAGAGAAAGGATATGACTCCTCTCTTTGAGACAATCATCAACTACATCCCTGCTCCAACAGGAGACCCTGATGCCAATACCCAGGTGCTTATCTCAACAATCGACTACAACGAGTATGTGGGACGTATCGGAATCGGTAAGGTAGACAACGGACTCTTAAAGGTCAATCAGGAGGCAGTCGTTGTTAACCACCATGACCCAGACCGTAGAGAGAGAGTCCGTATCAGCAAGCTCTATGAGTACGACGGACTTAACAAAGTAGATGTAACAGAGGCTGGAATCGGTTCGATTGTAGCTATTTCTGGTATTGCTGACTTAAAGATTGGTGATACAATCTGTGCTCCTGAGGCACCAGAGGCTATCCCATTCCAGAAGATTTCAGAGCCTACAATCTCTATGAACTTCATCGTAAATGACAGCCCTCTTGCCGGTCAGGAAGGAAAATACGTTACATCACGCCATATCCGTGACAGACTCCTTCGTGAGTTAAACACAGACGTATCTCTCCGTGTTGAGGATACAGACTCTCCTGATTCTCTCAAGGTATCAGGACGTGGCGAGCTTCACTTATCAGTTCTCATCGAGAACATGCGCCGTGAGGGTTACGAATTTGCTGTATCAAAGGCAGAGGTACTCTACCACACAGACGAAAATGGCAAGAAGCTTGAGCCAATGGAAATTGCATATGTTGATGTGCCAGATGATTTTACAGGTGCAGTTATTTCAAAGCTCCAGCAGCGTAAGGGTGAGCTCAGAAACATGGGTTCAATCGCTGGTGGATATACAAGACTTGAGTTCAAGATTCCAGCCCGTGGACTGATTGGCTACCGTGGTGAGTTCATGACAGATACTAAGGGAAATGGTATCTTAAACACAATCTTTGATGGATATGAGCCATACAAGGGTGAGATTGCCTACCGTGCAACTGGTTCTCTTATCGCTTTCGAGTCAGGTGAGTCTGTGACATACGGCCTCTTCTCTGCCCAGGAGCGTGGTACACTCTTCATCGGACCTGGTGAGAAGGTTTACTCAGGAATGGTCATCGGACAGTGTGCAAAAGCTGAAGATATCGAGCTTAATGTATGTAAGAAAAAGCACCTTACAAATACACGTTCTTCATCTGCTGATGAGGCACTTACACTTGTTCCACCAAGGAAGCTGTCTCTTGAGCAGGCTATCGACTTCATTGATACAGATGAGCTTCTGGAGGTTACACCTACAAGCCTTCGTATCAGAAAGAGAATACTTGATCCTACACTTCGTAAGAGAGCTGGATTTAAGAAGAATCAGTAATTGATATTACAAAACCCGCCATATCGGCGGGTTTTCTGTATTTATCCAGCTATGACAATCTCACAATCTGGTCATATCCCCTATCATCAGTATCAATGTGGGATATCTTCATCACGATTTTGTCCTTATCCTCTAAAAGCTCTTTTTCAAGCTCTTTTAAAACAGTCTTGGTCTCATCATCAAGCCCTGCATCGATTTCATCCAAAATAACAAGTGAGCAGTCAGGCTTCATAAGCCATTTTAGCATGAGAAGCTTCTTCTTCTCTCCTCCTGACAGGGTGGCACCATTCTGCTCAATTGTCTCTATCTCTGGACTAAGCTTCACCTTTTGACGAAGCCTGCCTATCTCCTCATCCTTTAGGTCTCTGTGTGTTACCTGGCGCAGATATTCCTCCACCGACTCATTTAAGAGCAGCTCGTCCTGTGACACATAGCAGATTTCCCGATAAAAGGTCTCGCAGTCATAATCATTTACTGATATGCCATTTAAGCATACCTCACCGCCTGTAGGCTTATATAAACCAAGCACCAGCTTAAGCAGGGAGCTTTTTCCACTGCCGTTCTCACCTTTTATAAGGATATTCTCACCCTTATTAATTGACAGATTTATATCCTTTAGGATGCTTCTGTCCTCTATATCAAGTGACATATCCTTAAAGTTTATTGTCTCAATTTTATCAAGGGTCTTTCCACTCTCAAGAGGCAGGTCCATAAGCTCGACCACCTTGTCGAAAACAGGAATATTCTTAAGGATTACCTGTAGCTGTCTCTGGACACGCTGGCTGGTTTCCAGCAATAAGTTAGTAAGAAAAAGTATAGTAACCAGCTTTCCCCCACTCACATCTGTGGTCAGAACCAGAACTCCTGCAACAACTATGTATATGATTGCATGCAGGCTGCCCTCCAAGGCTTCACAAAAGGTAGAAATACTCTCGACCTTTTCAGACAGCCCCATAAACTCATTATGCACCTTTTTATTTTTTCTGAGATAATAGTCCTCCAGTCCGTTTGTTCTGGCAGCCTCTGCCATGTCG
>CAVFAM010000081.1:0-8064 GCA_963620375.1 Bacteroidaceae bacterium | reverse complement strand
TTAATTTTGTTCGTGAGGCTTAGGTATCTATGCCTGAAACCGGCGCCAAAATAGTTTCTTCCACAGAATCCTTTACCTCGTGTCAATGTCAAATCCGTTTATACATTGACTTTTAAGTATTTAGTTGTTTGATTGTTAAGCCGTTAACAAACATATATTTATTAGCCGGCTCTCATATATAATAAGTACGTCCCCTAGTCGACATACGTTATTACCTAATTCAGGTGCTCGTATCACTTGCCGTCTCTTCTGCCCTGCGCTTTCTCACGCATGATGATTCCGACAATCTCTTTTTTAGCTTCCTCTGATATTCCCTTATCCACATAATACGAATCCTTTGTGGCTTTCTTTCCACCAGCATTGCTGCGGACTATGGATATTTCTCTTGGTGCATCAATCATCAGATGGGCATTTCTCGCTGAGCCTCCGGTAAATACCACCCGGATATTTTCTCCGATGTCTAAGTACTCTCCCGGCTGTAGTGTGAGTTTTAGCATTTTTAACCTCCTTGTTTATACATATTCCTTTATCTTGTGGGTAAAATAATTTTGTGTGATTTATGTAACACATTAGATAATGTGTTACCTTTTTTGATTTGACTGTTTTAAATACAGATGTTTCTAAAGACCTCGTCCCTGTCATCCTGTTGGATGCCTAAATATCGTTTTGTAATTGTAAATGATGAGTGATTATATATTTCCATAAGCATAAGAGGCTGTACTCCCTTATGCCATGCCTGATAACCAAAGGTTTTCCTGAGTGAGTGTGGGCTTATAACTCCCTGCAGTTCGCAGGCATCCGCTGCTCTGCTTATAATTCTCCATGCCTGAACTCTTGATATAGGCGTGCCATGTGGTCCTGCAAATAGATATCCATCTTCTCTGAGCTTTCCCTTTATTTGCGCACATATTTTATAAGCATTCAAAGCATCAATTATATTTTTGTTCATATATATGCGGGAGCACTTTCCTGTTTTCTGCTCGCTAAGCTGTATATGGCATTTGAGCTTATCCTTTTCAAAGTCATATACATCCTTCCATTGCAGGGTCAAAATATCCGATATTCTCAGTGCCGTATTCAGCCCAAGGCATAATAAGGTGTAGTTCCTTATATTGGGCTTTTCATAAATAAAATAATTTTTGAATCTCTCCAGTTCCTGTTGTTCCCTGATTGGTTCTGCTGTATTCATGTTTTCTCCTCCGCTTTCTGGATTTTTTTATTTTGTATTTGAGTCTACATATAAACTTTAATTTTTTTCAAATTTGGGGTTAAGCTTTTTGAATCAATGACGATATATATTGTGTAAAATAAAAAAGGTAACACATTATCTAGTGTGTTACCTTTTTTGTTGCCATGCCGCCAGAAAAGCTGCAGTTGGCAGATTGGATTGGTATATTCTTTCCTAGTTTTTAAAACCTATTATGCTAATGTTGGCAGCTTGTAGCCTGTTTTTTCCATACGCTCAATGAACTCTGCTTCAGTAATTGCAAGCTTTTCTGCGCCTCGTTTTACTCCATAGTCGCCTTCCTGTACGCTCATGAAGATTTCTATTTCACGACCACGAGACAATCCCTCGGAAATACCCGCCTCGTGTCCTTCCTCACGACCTTCTTCTCTTACCTCGTCCCATAATGTACACATTTTTTGTTCACCTGCCTTATTGTAATTTATACTAATTTTTGTAGTCGCCGCCACAACATTAATTACACTTTCATCAATCACTGTATGCTGTTCATACATCTCAAGAAGTCTTTTACGTTCCTGCCTATCCTTATTCATATCATATACTATAGACATTACCTTAAACAAGTCAATATTATGACAGCAAAAAAGGCTCCACCCGCACATTCACGCAGGTCTGGAGCCTTTTATATATACCGTTTTTAGATTAGAAAAGATCTACACGACCACTGAACTTGTCGTTGATTACATAGTAAGCAGAGTATTCTTCTGGCTTAAGATAAACATTAATCTTCTTGATTGTTCCAGCCTTATGTCCCTCTGAAACAAACTGAGTCTTAACTCTCTCTGTAACCTTGGCTAAATCAGACTCATTGTTCTGATACTGTATGATAACCTGTGGTTCAACTGATGCGGTCTTTGCTGCTGCCTTTGCTACAGTCTTCTTTGCAGTTGCTTTTGCGGCTGTCTTAGCTGCTGTAGCCTTCTTTGCTGTTGTCTTTGCAGCTTCTTTCACTTTTGCCTCAGCTGCTTTTGCTGTTTCCTTTGCAGCCTCTTTTACCTTTGTTTCAGCTGCCTTTGTTGTAGCCTTTACAGCATCCTTTACCTCAGCTGCCTTTACGCTTTCCTTTACTTCCTTACTCTGCATACTAATTCCCTCCTTAAGTACACAACTACTTATTCACACACTAAAAACTTCTCAATTGCATCAAGTGCTTCCATCTCATCATCACCCTTTGTGACGATATCAACAGTCATTCCCTCTGAAGGATTGAATGCCATGATGCCCATAATGCTCTTCGCATTGATTCTTCGATTGTCACTCTCCAATGTAATCTCGCTGTTGAACTTGCATGCCACCTGTACAAGCTCTGCTATTGGATTATCATGACTATCTGTTACGTTTGACACTACAATACTTTTCTTACTCATATGTTCTCCTTTACCGACTCGGTTCATACATATTTGAATATATCGCAATTAATCAGGGTTTGCAACATGTCTACAGCTTTTCTGTTAAACTTTAACTAAGCCCTGAATAAAAAACATATTATATTAGTAAAAATCACAACACTATTTTATATATGTGATGAATTTATTTCCACCTTTTGTGAATAAAGTATCAGCCTCTTCAAAACTCATACTGCCATTTGTATTAGTTGAAGGGTCATAATAGTACAAAGTTTCCGTTGATGAATATCCCGTTACAAGGATTGCGCTGTCACTTCCTGTCATCGCAAACACCGGAGTTCCGTTGCTCAGGTAAAACAACAATTCCTCTGAACCCACTCCTGAGATATCCAGAACGATTGCATCTTCCATTGTACTTTCCAGCACATTTCTTGCAGAGTTTCCTGCCTGTACGAGTTCGCTTACACTAACTGTAATTCCATTATATTCAAGCATTGCAGACAGTGCTCCTACCACACTTCCTGCACCTGCGTCTCCCTCTGAGCATGATATTCCCTGAAAGGCACTCTGGGATGTCTTTCTGGCTCTCATCCATATATAGTTCTGCTTAGAGTCGATTACAACTCCCAGCCTCTTATTTGCCAGATTTATGGCATCTGAAATGCTGTCTGTCGCCAGCTCTACATTGCCCTTCACATACACATAGAACCGCTCACCACCTGTTTTTTCCAGATTAACAGTCCTGTCCTCTTCCACAAGCACACCCTTTGACGCTACTTTTTTAAGCTTTGATGATGCTCTTGTGGCATTAAACTGTAACTGTACCTGGGTCTCCTTGATTTCCATTGCAGAGGTTTTTACGCTTACATTCTTATTTGAATCTGCTTCCCTGTTCATGATTGAATCTGAGCCTGTCGATACATACTGCCCATCTGTGCCCAGCCCAAACAAGGCTATCTGGATTGTATAATCCTCTATGTCAATGCTCTGGATATAGCCAGACGACGGCGAGTAGGTCTTTAACTCTTTTTCATTCTCTACATCTATTATCTTCAGTGTGTGCATAGGGAAGGTCACATTTCCCGCCTGGTCCGTTATCACATCACTGCTGTCTGCTATTCCATATATAAAATCCTCACCTATAAAGCCAAGAGGTCTTATATAGGTGCCGCTGTCAGCTGTGATTGTAAAGGAATTGCCATCCTTCAGATTTAATATATTCACCTCTGTACATGAATATTTATTGTCCGGCTCAACCCATGATACATACTTATTTGAGGCTGCAACCGCATAGCAGTCGCTGTCTAAGCCCTGCACCATTTTCTTAACGGAAAAATCAGAGAGATTTATCTTATATATATTTCCCTCCTGCATGAGATAGAACATGCCCACATCATCCTGATATATGAGCTGTCCCATCTCAGCCTTCAAAATCTCATAGGACGCATCTGATGGGATAAATGCCTCTTCCTCTATAGTATATGCAAGTCCATCATAATGATATACCGCTGCGCCCACTTCTCCTTCATGGTCGCCCCTGTTCATATATCCATATACTACAAAATCCACACTTCCAGCCTCGTCAACCTTGACTATCCTTATATCATGCTGGTTCCAGTTTTCCCTGTCATCAACACCCTCGCTGCCTCTGAAGCTGAAAATCTGCGCTATCTCATTGTTTGTCGCATCATAGCACCACAAATCACCAGACTGTACAAAGCAGATAAGGTTGCCGTTCTCATTTGTCTCATACTCTACATTCTGGTTCCTGATGCCCAGCTGGATTTCGTCTGTGTCTGCAAAGAAATTTTTCTCTACATTAAAAATTTCCTCTGTTGTCCTCTCAAAATTGAGCACATACATTCTCTCAGCAGTCTGTCTTAGCCTATAGTATTCCTCTACGTTATAATACTCTGTCTCTCCATACTCATTTACATAGGTCATGACATAATCTACTGTCAGTACATTGTATGAACTGTTTATCTCCTTAAACTCCACAACAGGCTCAGTCAGCACTGTAGGATTGAAATCTGCCCACATTATCTGCTTTAAGGTACAGGTCAAATCAACATAATTAAAGGTCGTGGCATCTCCTGTTGCAGCTTCTATATATGTGGGAATAAATGTCTCGCCACTGCCATCAAAGGTGCTGTTATGAAACTTCATGGCAAATTGCAGACATTCATCTGTGTAACAGTCATCTGTCTCCATGACTCTCGTGTAGTAGTACACATTATCTGAGCCTGATGTGAGGGTAAAAATCAGCAGATACTCCTCGTCCTTTTGCAGAATATTCTCAAGCACCACATCTGCCCTTATCTTGTTTCCGTTGCTCTGATAATCTGACAGCTGTTTTTCCGCAACCAGTCTGTCGCCATCCATGCTCCTTATCTCATAGGCTATCTCATCAATGGCTTTTCCATAGGTATCTATGCCTATAGTCAGCTCCCTGCTTGTCCCTACTGGTGTGATTGTATCTCTCATTTTAAGAGCATCCATCTCCTGGGTATATCCATGCAGCTCATTCACCTTCGTCTCGTCCATATAAAAATGCATCACAGGTAAACTGGCTTCTGACATATTTGTAGTCAGATCCTTGTTTACCTGATTTGTCAAAATACTGAATATAATTAATGCCGCAAAAAATACAGCCACCAGCACAAGTGATTTTACAACTCTTTTGCTCATCCTAACCACCTTATCTATTTTACCAGAAGTGTCTGCATCTCCTGCGTCTGCATCGTCTTCTGTATATTTCATTTCCAAATAATACCCTTACCAGGTTGCACATATAGTCCCCCATGCCACGGCATGAGTTGTAGGACTGTGCCACTGCCTCAAAGTATAACTTCTTTTGAGGCACTTGTACAGATGCCTCTTCACTCTCAGACTCCAATGAAAGCGCAGCAACTATCTTGTCAGCCTCTTCCTGCATCATCATTCTGTCAGGCTCCTCATCAAAGATTCTGCTGCCCTCATATTCCAGTTTATCACAGTGTTTCTCCACTGCGCTTTGAATAAAGGCTATCTCTTTGGGATAAAATTCCTTTACTCTTTCCATATCCTTCTCATATTCAAGCTCTGCCACATATGGATTCTGCATCGAAAATGTCTTATAAAAGGGAATCTTCTCTTCCATAACCCGCTCCAATATCTTATCTATATAAGATATGCAGATATTATATATATGTTCACAAGTCTTAAGTATATTCACATTCTGGTACAGTTTTATATAAATAGTGCTGCTATCATCAGGACTGCACCTATAAGCTTTTTCGGTGTGATTTTTTCTCCCAGAAGCAGGGTTGCAAATACCATGGATACAAACAAATTAGCATTATAAATATACATAAGCTGATTGCCTGCCAGCACACCAACTGCCCTTGAATAAAATATCATGCTCACACCATATGTAAGCCCAGCCAGAATGAGAATCACCCCATCCAGAAATGACATTGAGCGGATTGTATTGCCCCCGCCTGAGGTCATAGCCACACACCATATGATAATCACTGCTATTATCAATCTGATTGTCATAAGAAGCCCATTGTCAATTGCAGACAGATAGTGGCTGTCTATGATTAAAAAGGCACTGTAGCACAGGACAGAAAGCAGGGCAAAGCCCAGCCACTTCCAGCCCTTTTTGCCACCCTCTCCTATTATCATAAGAAGCATACCGATGATTGTTAAAGCTATAACAATCCACTGCTTGGTAGAAATCTGGCTTTTGTATATGATAAACGAGAAGAGAATAACCAATACCATATTACATTTAATGACTGGCAGGAAATGCATCACCTCACTGTTATGGGCACTCCTGAACAAAAATAAAATGCAAAAGGCTGTCGCCAGGCCAGACATCAGGACATATATCCATGTCCACATTCCCCAGCCTGCCACATTAAGTCCTCTTAATGCGCCTTTATTTAAGAATATACATATCAGGGTCAAGGTTGTGGCAGCAAAAGCTGCTCCTATAGCCGGTTTACTCTTTCTGATTCCCTTTTTTACCAGTACCGGTGCCAATGCCACCAGTAATGTCGCTATACATATATATACTAATCCTGTCATGGTCTTTCCTCTTAATTATCTTAATTATTTTTGTATCCTGCTTAGTCAGCAGCAGGTAGTTTTCCTGCTGTGCTGCAAGCTATAGCTGCCAGAAGCTGCATGGTAGCCAACCGAACCTGCCATCGGCAGCTTCTCTGTATGCAAGCAACGCAAAAACCCCGGGATATCGATATCCGGGGTTATCACTCTAATTTGCTGCACTGTCTGCTGCTGTATCATCTGCGGTTGTACTATCCGCTGCTGTGCCGTCTGCCGCTTCGTCTGCGGTCACATTGTCAGATGCCGTATCGTCTGCTACAG
This sequence comes from Bacteroidaceae bacterium, assembly GCA_963620375.1. Taxonomy (GTDB): domain Bacteria; phylum Bacillota; class Clostridia; order Lachnospirales; family Lachnospiraceae; genus Roseburia. Next base: position 1,101 of record CAVFAM010000081.1, on the reverse strand, counting down.
TCTCCACAAAATCAGCACTTACATATCCTGTCTGGTCATTGTATGTAACCTGCGCCCATCCATTTTCCTCGCTGATAAGCACCATCTCTGACCCAGCTTCAACAGTTGTAAGGATTTCTGCATCTGTGCTTGCCTCCGCTCTTAGGTTAACATTTGCAGTAGCCCTCACATGAACCTCTTCAACAGGCTCCTCCACTGGCTGTGGTACAACATAGGTCGGTGTCTCTGTCTGCTGTTCCTGCTGTTGAGCTTCCTGAAGCTGCTTTAACTCTTCCTCAAGCTTTGCCTGCTTTCTGTGTGATGATATGGTCACTACCACTGCTGCTATTATTGCTACAAGCGCCAGACACATTACTGCAAATATTATTCTGGCTATTATTACGTCTTTTCTATGGCTTGGTTTCATCTTTATCCCCTTGGCTTTCTGCTGTTTATCTATGTCTATGTTTATTCAGACCCCCATATATTCGCAAAAACACATAATTCTTATGCTATTCAGCTGTTTCACAGCTGATTTTTGCTCATATCTGGGCGGTGGCTCGAATAGATTATACCTAACTTCACCTAATGTTACAAGGGATTATACAGTAGAAATTTTATCCAGTATTCCAGTGACATGGGCTATGGTCACACCATAGTTAGTCATAGGCACATTTTCAGCCTTTGCCCTGTCTATTCTCGACAGCACATACTTCCTGTTAAACATACAGGCACCGCACTGTATGATAAGGTCATAGCCGCTTGGGTCGTCTGGAAAGTCAGTTCCACTCACTAAATCAACAGTAAGCCCCTGACCTACTCTTTTTCTCAGCATATTAGGGATTTTGACCCTGCCTATATCCTCTGCCAGTGGGGCATGGGTACAGCACTCGGCTATAAGCACCCTTGAGTCCTCTGTCAGGCTGTCAATCGCCTTTGCTCCCTCCATATAATATGGCAGGTCGCCTTTATAGGCTGCAAAAAGCACTGAAAAAGATGTCAGCATACTTTCCTGTGGCTTATTTTTGTATACATAATCAAATACCTGCGAGTCAGTGATAATAAGCTTTGGTGCCTCCGTAAGCCTGGTCAGTACAGTTGTAAGCTTATCAGTGGTGACAC
>CAVFAM010000080.1:0-4724 GCA_963620375.1 Bacteroidaceae bacterium | reverse complement strand
TACTCTCAAGTATGTACTCAAGAGGATTGTTTACAGGGTCCTCACCAGCCTCAATGGCAAGTCTCTTGTGTCCCATATCCTGAAGAGCAATTACCTCCTGGCGGATTTCTTCCTGAGTCAGCTTCTTTCTAGGTATATGCTTGTTTTTTGCATGGTATGGGCAGTAAACGCATCCGTTTACACAATAGTTAGACAGATAAAGTGGTGCAAATAACACGATTCTGTTACCATAATAATCCTTCTTTATCTGGCGGGCTAACTCGTATACCTCATTCAACTTTTCCTGATTATCGCAGGCTAAAAGTACAGACGCCTCACGGTGGGTAAGTCCCTTTCTCTCCTTTGCCTTTGCGATAATTGCATCAATTACCTCCAAGTTATCCTTGTTTGCATCTGCATATGCAAGTGTGTCTCTTATCTCCTCATCTGAGATAAATTCATCTGCCTTTAATGATTTTACGTTATACATTTTTCTCCCTCTTTCCTATGTATTTTAATTGACAGTCTTATTATGTATATCATTTCTGTCATTATCTATCTGTGATTTTATACCCGACAACCTATATTACAGGTCTGGCATACAGTTGTTTCTCAGAACAAAATATGAACTGCTGCGGAGTTCCATCACATTCCGCAACGTATCAGTTTACCAAATTTATACACCCTATCCCCGATTTGTTTCCGCAGTTGACTTCATATTTTTTCTGAGGAATAACTGTATGCCAGACCTGTTTCATAGCCTTGAGCATAAAACAATCTATTGCATAGCGCAATCCCCTCTGTCCACAGGAATATCATATCCGATTTTTCTCATCCTTCCCTGTAAACAGTTCCTGCACTCTGCTGCCTCATCACCTGTACAGATTTTATTGTCATACAACTCGTATTTCTTCCTGACGCTGACTGGTGACAGGTTAGGCATAACTACATTGGCTCCTGCCAGTATGCCCTTTTCCCTGCCCAGCGGGTGTATGGTGCCAAGGGCTGTGGTGGCTGGAAGCAGAACCCTCGGGTGTATAAGCCTTATTATTGACAGAAGCTTTAATGTGTCCTCAAGTGTGCCCGACTTTTCATCTTTAAATGGTGTGGCATGCTGCGGTATAAAAGGTCCTATTCCAACCATGTGCGGCTCAAGCTCTTTTATGAAGCGCATGTCGTCATACAAGGTCTCCAGGGTCTGCCCCGGAGAACCAACCATAAAGCCAGCTCCCACCTGATAGCCTATTTCCTTTAAATCCCACAGGCACTGCTTCCTGTGCTCGAGTGTAAGCTCTGATGGATGCAGCTTTCTATAGTGGCAGGCATTTGCTGTCTCATGCCTGAGCAGATATCTGTCTGCCCCTGCATCAAAATATCTCTGATAGCTTTCCCTGGCCTTTTCTCCTATGGAGAGTGTCACTGCACAGTCTGGATACAGACTCTTAATCAGCCCCACTATGCTGCATATCCTGTCATCTGTGTAATATGGGTCTTCGCCCCCCTGCAGGACAAAGGTTCTGAAGCCAAGCTCATAGCCTGCCTGGCAGCATTCCATAATCTCATCATCTGTAAGCCTGTAGCGGTCTGCCTCCCTGTTGCTGTGGCGTATACCACAGTAATAGCAGTCATTTTTGCAATAATTTGTGAACTCTATAAGCCCTCTGACGTACACAGCCTTGCCATACACAGAATCTGCCACCTCTCTGGCTGTCTGGCGCAGATACTCTATATTATCCTTATCCTCAAGGGTCATTATCGCTGCAAACTCATCATAGGATATATCCTGACCTTTTCTGATATCATCTATAATCTTTGTAATTTTATCCATTATGCTTCCTCAGTTCCATATACATTTGAGTAGACTGTTTTGGCGGTCACTCCGTCCAGTCTGCCTATTCTGCCGGTCACAGTATTTATCACATCCTGTGGGGCATCTATTGCTATGCTTATGATATTTACATTTCTCCTGTGATATGGAAGTCCCATCCTGCCGATTATGTATCTGCTGTTCTCGTGCAAAATCTGGTTTAGTGCTTCCACTGATTCTGATTTTTCAACAATTATTCCTATTAAGGCTACTCTTGTTTCCATTCCTCACCTCTCGATTATTTTTATGTCTTTTGCACTGCTTTGTTCTTTGTATTGCTGTGGCTTTCGTATTGCTTGGTTCTTTGAATTTAACTGCTGTGGCAGTATAATCTGGCGCTTTTTATGCTTTGGACTTTTTTATGATATAAGCGTGTTTTTAATCCAAAAAAACGCCATTTTGGACTTTTTAGTCTCGATTTATAACTTTTTGTTCTAAAAAATAATAAAAAAATCAAAAATTGTGATTTTTTAGTATCTTTTTGGCATGTTTTTATATGAAAAGTCCAATTTAGGTTTTATCGTATACAGAAAAGCTGCCACTGGCAGCTTTTCTGTATACTAAGGCATAAAAAGAGCTGTATCTGACGATACAGCTCCAAAATCAAGAGACACTACATCCCTTGACACAATAATCCTCTAGCTATATCTTTCACCTCAACAATGTTTTGGTGTCAGAAAACTAGATTTAGTATAACATACCAGACAAGCCGTGAGAAGTAACTCACGGCTTGTTTGTGTTAATGTACAATATTCAGTTACCACTATACTCTACTGTAAGTATTTATCCAGCTGATGAGACACATCAATGACACTGCTAAGCTGCTCTCTGGCATTCTCAGCATTTGTCATGTTCTCCACAGACAGGTCTGTTGCCTGAGAAGATGATGCTGTAACCTCCTCTGTTGTTGCTGAGAGGTTTGTGATATTATCAACAATCTGATTGTTGGCTGCTGATAAATTGTTGAGCATTTCAGATACTGCCTGAATCTCATTGATGAGGTCATTCATGTTATCATTCATCTCGCCGAAGCACTCTGAAGCCTCTGTAATCATGCCCTCCTGGGCTGCTGTCGCTGAAACAGACTGCTGCACTGCATTGGATGCCACCTCTGCTGTGTGTGAAAGCTCCTCTGAAATATGGGCAATGCTCTCTGTCTCTTCCCTTGTCTTTTCTGCCAGCTGTCTGATTTCATCAGCTACTACTGCAAAGCCCTTTCCTGCCTCTCCGGCACGGGCACTCTCAATAGAAGCATTGAGTGCCAGGAGGTTGGTCTGGCTGGAGATAGAAAAAATAGTGTCTGCAATATTTTTAACCGCATCTGTTCTTGACCTAAGCTCATTCATGGCATCTGCAACCTCTGAGTTAGTATCAGAAATAACATTTGACTGTCCCTTTAACTGGTTCATAACATCAAGCGACTTATCGTTAAGCTCTCCCGATTTCTTTGCAAATGAAACCATCTTCTCTGAGCTTTCCAGAGTATTCTCAATAGCATCCTGTATATTGGATGTCATTGTAGTCTGGGTCTGGATATTCTCTGCTGTACTGAGTGTACTTGTGGAAATATCCTTCATGGCACCATTTACTATCTCTGTAGATGAGTTAAGCGAATTTACAATCTCCATAGCATTCTCTGTTCCCTTGCGAACCTCAGAAGCCACATTCATGACATCATCCAGCATAAGCTGCATTTTTTCCTTATCAGACTGTGCCTGTCCGATTGCATCATGGTTGAACTTGCTGGTAACATCTGTTACGAGAATGATTAAGAGCAATAATACAAAGTAAACAGCAACAACAAATATCTGGTTTACAACGCTGTCACCCTCAAGATTCTGGTGGGTAGATATCTTTAAAATTGTGATAAGGATTTCAAGGATACCATATACAACTGTTGCTGTTCTGGTAAACTTCTTATCGCAAAACAGGACGCAGGCAACTATAGGAAATACCATAAAGAGCTGCATATAGCCCTGTGAAAAAGCAAAGCCTGTCAGAAAACCTATAATAAAGTTCGTTGGCAGCATTACATATTTGTATCTCTGGGAATCCATTTTCTTTCTGCCAATGCCATAGGTTAAAACTGCTGCAAAAATTACAATTACTGTGTAGGCTCCTGCCAATCCTGTTGAGCGGATTCCCATCACGCAAGATGACCACATAATTGCAAGAGCGATTATGTAAAATACCATATATTCCATTACAAGGAACTGGTTTGCTCTCTTTAGCTGCTCATGCTTGTCTGCATACTTAAAATTATTGTTCAATTATTTTTCCTCCGTATAGTTAAAATGAGACGTGTCAGCCAAAGATACTGCACGTCTCGTTGTCTAAGCTAATTATAGCATGAGATTTTCACATTTCAAGATTTTTCGTTACTTTTTTCCTATGTAACGTCTGTATATTTTATGCAAGCTTATAATTTTCTGCCTGAGATGTAAATAATTTATAGTAGAGACTGTCGGTCTTTTTCATGAGGTTTTCGTGTGTATCAAAGTCGGAGACCGTACCTCCATCTATAATCAGAATCTTATCGCAGAATACAGAGGATGACATCCTGTGGGAAATATAGATAGCTGTCTTATCCTCCACCAGACTGTTGAACTTCTCATAGATTTCTGCCTCTGCTATAGGGTCAAGGGCTGATGCAGGCTCATCCAGAATCACCATGCTTGCCTTTTTGTACAGGGCTCTTGCTATAGCAATCTTTTGTCCCTGTCCGTCTGAAAGCTCCACACCATCCTCGTCGTATTCCTTGCCGAAGCGGCTGTGTATGCCCTCTGGAAGCCTGTCTATCTTCTCTCTCATTCCCACTTCATCTACGAGGTAGTTGACACGGTTTTCGTCTACCCCGCTCTCCCTGCAGGAGATATTC
>CAVFAM010000079.1:0-3491 GCA_963620375.1 Bacteroidaceae bacterium | reverse complement strand
GAATGGACTGTGGCTCTTTAAGGCAACAATTGCGATAAAGATACCCATAGCACGGCTTCCTGCATCTCCCATCAAAAGCTTGCTCGGTGTGGCATTGTACCACAGATAGCCTAAGAGACATACTGCAAAAAGAAGTATGGTGTAGTTGAATCCGTCATTTACACCAAGTATATTATCAATCACAAAGAAGGTCATAATAGTAATGATTGTAAGTGTTCCTGAGAGACCATCCACTCCATCAGAGCAGTTTGTCACATTGATTGAAGCCCATACCAGCACAACTGTGAGGATTGCAAATACAACTGATGGTATAAAAAGTGTCTTGTCAAAAATAGCGAAATAAATCTCGCTGCTGTTGAAATGCAGATATACAAGGGCAACGATAACCGCTACAACTAAGTCGAGGAAGCCCTTTAGGTACTCTCCCCATGGCTTTTCTGCCGCATCATCAAAATATCCTGTAAGCATTTCTATCACAATGAGTATCAGGTATATTCCTATCTCCACATTCATCTCTGCAAACAAAACAGCAGATAGTACAAAAACAAATATAAAAATAATTCCAGCCCCTCTTGGCTTGCCTGCTGAAAGCTTTCCATCATGAGCAAACTGTCTTCCCATATCCTTTGGAAGGAATCTGCTGAATTTTGAAATAGCGACACATGTCACTGCAAATGCAAATATAACACCTACAAATGCCACAATTGAAAGGTCTGCTATATTCAATAAGTTAATCATATACTGTCCTCCTGACATAAAATAAATGAGTGCCACAATATCATTTGTAACACTCATTCATTATATTAGCATAAAATTAAAATTTCAAGGCTATTTCTACTCATATCTAAGGGCATCAATAACTTCCATCTTAGAAGCCTTCTTTGCCGGATAATATCCGAAGAACACTCCGATAAGCATTGAGAAGAATACTGACAGTAAAATAGCTCTGACTGACGGATGCACAGACATGACAATATAGCTTGCATAGTCTGAATATGCAGACTGGATTAATGCCTCTGCCACCTTGCCAAGTATGACTCCGTTAAATACTCCTATGGCTATTCCGATTATTCCACCTATGAGGCAAAGCACAATTGCTTCTATAATAAACTGCATTCTGATTATCCTTGCCTTGGCTCCAAGTGCCATCCTGACACCGATTTCTCTGGTTCGCTCTGTAATGGAAACCAGCATGATATTCATTACACCTACACCACCTACGATAAGTGAAATCGCAGCAATTGCGGATATTGCCACTGTAATTACATTTATTACTGTGTTTATCATGCCAAGGTTTGACTGCATATTATATGCGCTGATTGTCCAGTTTTCATTGGTCTCATAAAACTGAGATAAAAAGGCTGTGGCATCTGCTGTAGCCTGCTCTATATCAGATGATGGATTGACTGTCACATCGATATTGCTGTAACCGTTGTCCTCTGCCCCAGTCATATTAAATACTGTTCCTATTGGCAGAAATACTGTTGTATACCTGTCCTTTTTAGCAACAGTTGTGTCCTCCTTGCCAAAATAAGTCTGGTTGTATTCATATACTCCCACGATGACAAAGTCACCAGTTGTACCATCATCGAAATCCATTGAAATTGTCTGACCAAGAGGGTCTGTATTTCCAAAATAATTTTCCACCATTCTGTCAGATACCAGACAGACCTTCTTCTGTCCGCTGCTGTCTGCCTGGGTCACATCACGGCCTCTTAATATCTTAAGCTTGGCATAATCCAAAAAGCCCGGTGTCACACCCATGGAAGTGATATTTGCATATTTTCCATTTTCACCATTCACCTTACCGCTCTGGTATGATGCCTGGGATATAACCCCTGTAAACTCGTCAGGGTGTGCCTCCATAAGTCCATCAAGCATTTCCTGAGTGATGTAATCATCCTTTTCCATGTCGGGATATTCCCAATCATCCAAAAGCTCATCATCATCCGGGTATCTTGCCTCCAGATATACAGTTACGGAGCTGCCTCCCAGTGAATTAAAGGTAGAATTAAGAGTACTCTTTATAGAGCTTCCTATTGTAGTGATTGTAATAACTGCACTGATACCTATTATAATACCAAGCATGGTCAGCACCGAACGCATCTTGTTGCTGAAAATACTGGTGATGGCTTCTTTTATATTTTCAAATAGCATTATGCCTCACCTCCTGCGCTTTGTGCCTTTCTCTTTGCAACCACATCCCTGTAGCCTGGATTATCAGCATTGCCTACTATGTTTCCATCGCTTAGGGTGATAATCCTCTGTGTCTCCTGCGCCAGCTCCTTTGAGTGGGTAATCAGGACAATTGTCTTGCCCTGCTCCTCATGGAGCCTGTGGAATAAGTCCATAACCAGATGGCCTGTCTTTGAATCCAGCGCTCCTGTAGGCTCATCCGCAAGGATTATGGCTGGGTCATTTATCATGGCTCTTGCTATTGCCACTCTCTGCTTCTGTCCTCCTGAAAGCTCATTCGGTCTGTGGCTTGCCCTCTCCTCCATGCCTACCATCTTAAGCATCTCCATGGCTTTTTCCTGTCCGTTCTTGGGACGCTTAGGATTGTACATAAGTGGCACCATGACATTTTTTAAAGCATTTGCTCTTGGCAGCAGGTTAAAGTTCTGAAATACAAAGCCTATCCTGCTGTTTCTGATTGTACTTCTCTCATCATCAGACAACAGATTGACATCCCTGCCCTCAAGAAAATAATTTCCCTCCGACTGTCTGTCTAAGACTCCGATAATATTCATCATAGTACTCTTACCAGAGCCTGACTCTCCAACTATTGATACGAATTCGCCCTCGTTTACCTCAAGGTTTATTCCGTTTAGTATCTGCAGTTCGTTGGGCTTGCCTTCGTAATATCGTTTGATGATGTTTTCCATACGAATTACTGGTTCACTCACTCTGCTGCCTCCTCTTTATTGTCTGTGCTGGTTGATTTATCTTTGTTATCTGTCTTATCTGTGCTTTCTGCCGCTTCTGTACCGCTTACTGATTCTGTACTGTCTACTGCATTTGCACCTGTAACTGACTCAGTACTGTCTGTTTTGCTTGTGCCGTTTACTGACTCAGTACTGTCTATAGCTTCTGTGCTCTGAGCTGCATCTGCACTCTCCAAATCACAGTAGACTATGTCGCCCTCTTCTACAGAGTAGTCATAGATGAAATAATCACCAGCCTTTAAATCTCCACCCAGCACCTCTGTATAGTAGTCGATTTCCTCTCCGACTGTGATATTACATCTCTTTGCTGTGTATGTGCCATCACCGTTATCCTCTGGCACAAGTATATATGCATCGCCATTGTCATCATATTTTACAAGGTCATATGGTACAGCAAGTGTGCTGTCTCTCTGGGAGATAATGATTTTTGCCTTGGTTGACATGCCTACCAGCAGGTCTGAGTCACTTAAAATAGTAATCTCTGCTGAGTAACCGCCTGCAGCGGTCTGACTGCCAGAAGTGTCTGTCGCTGAGGATGTACTCTTT
>CAVFAM010000078.1:10075-22629 GCA_963620375.1 Bacteroidaceae bacterium | reverse complement strand
AGGAACTGTTGGTACAGTGGCAGAGGGCTATGCCCTTGGCAATGTGACCATCAGTAACCCGAATGTCTTAAAGGTATCAGGACCAGAGTCAATAGTGAGCCAGATTGCATCAGTTGTTGCAACTATTGATGTAGACGGAATGAGCATGAATATTACAGATAATGTTGTGCCTGTATTATATGACTCAGATGGCAATGAGATAGATACGACAAAGCTTACACTCAGCAATACGACAGTGACTATATCTGCTGAGATACTTGGCACCAAGACCGTAGACCTGACCTTCAGCACATCAGGCACACCGGGAGAGGGTGCCACTGTGGAGGGAGTAACAAGTGACCCGGCTTCAGTTACCATAAAGGGCACGGCATCGGCACTGAATTCAGTGTCATCCATTGAGGTGCCATCAAGTGTGATAGATGTGACCAATGCTGTAGACGATATCAGTACAACTGTGGATATCACAGAGTACCTGCCAGATGGAGTGAGTCTTGTGGATTCAAAGCAGGCATCTGTAGAGGTCACAGTCAGCATAAGGGCTGAGTCGACACGTAAGCTTGATATATCTGCTGATAATATCACCCTGAGCGGATTAGGCTCAGACTATACTGCAAAGATTGACAGTCAGACCATTGAGGTGGCAGTGACAGGAGAGATGAAGGCAGTACAGGGAATTGAGGCGGCCCAGATAACGGGAAAGGCAGACCTGACAGGTCTTACAGAGGGTACACACACTGTAGCTGTGGAGCTGTCAATTGACAAGGATACATACAAATACGATACGGTAAATGTATCCGTAACCATTACAAAGAAAAAAACAGCAGATACAGGAAGCGACAGCACTAATTCGGGAGCCGCAGGAACAACTGACAGTGCCATATCATCCGGCATATCAGGGACAGGAAATACAGGCAGCCCGGAGGCTGGTGACAGCAATAATAATTCTGATACCTCAACGGATCAGTAAATTTGATTTATAAAAGTAATTTGAAAAGAGGATAGTAAATATGGCAAGAATGTTTGGGACTGACGGCGTAAGAGGCGTTGCAGGAACTGAGCTTACAATCGAGCTTGCAACTAAGCTTGGACAGGCGGGCGCATATGTGCTCACAAAGGAAACGTCGCATAAGCCAACAATTATTGTAGGCTGCGATACCAGAATATCAGGAGGCATGCTGGCAAATGCCCTTATAGCTGGTATATGCTCAGTAGGAGCAAATGCAATCTATGTAGGAGTTGCGCCGACACCGGCAATTGCATATCTTACCAGAAAGCACAAGGTAGATGCAGGTGTTGTGATTTCGGCATCCCATAATCCTATGGAGTTTAACGGAATCAAGTTCTTTAACGGGGAGGGCTACAAGCTTTCCGATGAGCTTGAGGATGAGATAGAGCAGCTTATCAATGATGATATGGCAGAGGTTGATTTCCCTACTGGTTCAGGAATAGGAAGAGTAGATTACAGGTTTGATATAGTAGATGAGTATGTGGACTTTGAAAAGCAGACAGTACCGGTTGACTTAAGCGGTTTAAAGATTGTGGTTGATTGTGCTGAGGGTGCAAGCTCATATACATCTGTAAAGACCTTAAAGGATTTAGGGGCAGACCTGGTGGCAATCCACACAGAGCCTGATGGAACAAACATCAATGCCAACTGTGGCTCTACACATATGGATGAGCTTAAGGCAAGGGTTGTGGCTGAGAAGGCAGATGTAGGAATCGCATTTGATGGGGATGCGGACAGAATGCTTGCTGTAGACGAAAATGGAAAGATGGTAGACGGTGATGAGATAATGGCTATCTGCGGTAATTATCTCAAGTCAAAGGGCAGGCTTGCCAAGGACACAATAGTAGTTACTGTTATGACAAATCTTGGCTTTACAATCATGGGAAATGAGCAGAACATCAATATAGAGAAAACTAAGGTTGGTGACAGATATGTGCTTGAGAACATGAAGGAAAATGGCTATAACTTAGGCGGAGAGCAGTCTGGACATGTGATTTTCCTTGATGACAACACAACAGGAGACGGACTTTTATCTGCGCTTCATCTGCTGCAGGTAATGGTTGATACAGGAAAGCCGCTTTCAGAGCTTGCAAAAGTAATGGAAGTGCTTCCACAGGCACTTGTAAATGCAAAAGTGCCAAACGACAAAAAAGAAAGCTATATGGAGTACAGCGATATCGCAGAAGCAATCGCTGAGCTCGAAAAGAAATTTGCCGGAGAAGGTCGTGTGCTTATCAGACCATCTGGAACAGAGCCACTTGTCAGAGTAATGATTGAGGGCAAGAACCAGAAGGTAATAGATGAAGAAGCGCATAAGCTGGCAGAGCTTATTACAAAAGTAATGTTATAGGAGGTAATGGTATTGGTATCACAGGAATTAAAAATTAATAATCCTACTGGATTACATCTTCGTCCTGCGGGGAATCTGTGCAGGGAGGCAATGAAGTTTAAGTGCAAGGTTTCATTTAATTATGGGGGCGAAATGGAATCATCTGCAAATGCAAAATCGGTGCTTTCGGTAATGGGAGCATGTATTAAATCAGGAGACAGCATCAGACTTGTCTGTGATGGGGAGGACGAGGCAGAGGCTCTTGATTATTTAGCAAAGTATGTAGAGGATGGTCTTGGAGAATAATGTTAAATTACAAAAGATATAGAAAAAATCCGGTGCTTCATTATCCGGAGAGACAGTGGCCAGATAAGGAGATTGAGAAAGCTCCTCTTTGGTGCTCAGTAGATTTACGAGATGGTAATCAGGCTCTTATTGAGCCTATGAATGTAGATGAAAAAATGGAGATGTTTGAGCTTTTGCTCAAGCTCGGTTTCAAGGAGATTGAGATAGGATTTCCGGCTGCTTCACAAATAGAATTTGATTTTCTGCGCAAACTTGTAGCAGAGAATAAAATACCTGATGATGTGAAGGTGCAGGTGCTGTGCCAGTGCAGACAGGAGCTTATCGACAGGACATTTGAGGCGATACAGGGAATTAAAAATGTAATATTCCATATATATAACTCTACATCGACTCTTCAGAGAGAGGTGGTTTTCCACAAGGACAGACCAGAGATTATAGAGATTGCAAAGGCTGGAACCAACATGGTCAAAGAGGGCATGAAGAACTTTGACGGCAATATCCAGCTTGAGTATTCACCGGAGAGCTTCACCGGTACAGAGATGGATTTTGCATTAGAGATATGTACTGCGGTTCAGGAGACATGGGATCATGCAAATGATAACCCTATTATCTTTAACCTCCCGGCAACTGTTGAGATGAACACACCAAATGTGTACGCAGACCAGATTGAGTGGATGAGTACACATTTTAAGGAGAGAGAGAACATCATCCTCTCAGTTCACCCACACAATGACAGGGGTACAGGAGTTGCCATTACAGAGCTTGCCCTTCTGGCAGGCGCAGACCGAGTAGAGGGAACCCTGCTTGGAAATGGTGAGAGAACAGGAAATGTGGATATTCTTACTGTTGCATACAATATGTTTTCACAGGGAGTAAATCCTGAGCTTAATATTGAGGACATAAAAGAAATCGTAGAAGTCTATGAGAGATGCTGCAAGATGAGCGTTGATATGCGTCATCCGTATGCAGGAAAGCTGGTATTTACTGCATTCTCAGGCTCTCATCAGGATGCGATTAACAAGGGTGAGCAGGCACTTAAGGAGAGCGGTTCACCATACTGGCAGGTGCCATACCTTCCAATTGACCCTGCGGACATTGGACGTGAGTATGAGCCTGTAGTCAGAATAAACAGCCAGTCTGGCAAGGGCGGAGTCGCCTTTGTAATGAGTACAGTATATGGCTACAAGCTTCCAAAGGCTATGCAGAGGGAGTTTGCAGATGTAATCCAGAAGATTTCTGAGGTTGAGGGTGGCGAGATAAAGCCAGCCAGAATCATGGAGGCCTTTAAGGAGGAGTATCTGCTCTGCAAGGAGCCATTTGAGCTTATATCCTTTAAAGAGGGGGCTGGAAGTGCTGACGGAAGCGATGATGAGGAATCATGTGTAAGCCTTGTATTTAAGTACAGGGGTGAGGAGATTCACTCAGAGGCTTCGGGAAATGGACCTATTGACGCTGTAAAGCTTGCCATAAGGCAGAGCATACAGGGCTTTGATTTTAAGATTTTGGACTATGATGAGCATGCGCTGTCACAGGGCTCAGGTGCCAAGGCAGCAGCTTATATACAGATGCAGGATAACCGCACTGGCAATATCACTTTCGGAGTAGGTGTCAGTGGCAATATCACCAAGGCATCAATAAGGGGTATTTTCTCCGCAATGAACCGATTGGAGAATATGAGGGACTAGGATTTGTATACAAAGACGAACAGAGGATGGCTAAAACACCTTGACTTTGAGATTATAGACATCCTTGCACTTGAAATTGCATATTGGCTCACTTATTTTATCCGACACAAGGGAATTGTTGAGAGTATGTATCTTGAAATGTATGTCAGGGTAAGTATTGTCATAGTTGTAATTGATATTGCAACACTATTCTTTTCGGATAATTATAGGGGAATCATCCAGAGGCTGTGGCAGAAGGAGCTGATTGCTGTTATACAGCATGTCTCAACGGTTAACTTTGCGGTGCTTTTTTACCTGTATCTGATGCAGGAATCGGAGCTTATGTCCCGTACAGTGTTTATCCTTCTGTGGCCTATAGGTATTTTCCTGTCATTCGGTGCAAGACTTGCCTGGAAGCGGGTTATCAGAAAACGAATCCGCAAGGAAAAGAACCAGATAAAGCTTCTGCTTCTGTCTACAGAGAAGCATGCTGTAAATGCCATAAAGGAGATAAACAATAAAGCATACCGTGAGTATAAAATCTGTGGTATTGCAGTGCCGGACAATGAGTCAGATGAGGTGATTGAGGCAAATATTCCTATCCTCTATGGCAAGAAAAATGTGATTGAGTACATTAAAAGAGGGGTAGTGGATGCAGTATATATCGATACCTTTAAGGACAAGGATGACCTGAAGGAATGGATTGATTTATTCCTGATGATGGGAGTCACTGTTCATGTGGGCATGGGATTTCTGCCGGATAATCTGCCAAACCGCTTTATAGGCACTCTTGGAAGCGCAAATGTTGTAACTACAACAATTAATTTCACAAGCTCCTGGAAAATGAGCGTGAAGCGTGCCACGGATGTGGTGGGAGCCATTGTAGGACTTATTATCACAGGAATAGCATTTATATTTGTGGCACCAGCCATAAAGCATGCGTCGCCGGGACCTGTATTTTTTGCACAGGAGCGTGTGGGAAAAAACGGACGTATATTTAAGATGTACAAGTTCAGGTCCATGTATGTGGGAGCTGAGAAGCACCAGAAGGAGCTGCAGGGCGAAAACGAGATGCAGGGGCTTATGTTTAAGATGGAGGATGACCCGAGGATAATCGGTTCTGAGAAGGGACCTGGCAAGGGACTTGGAAACTTCATCAGAAAGACAAGCATAGACGAGCTGCCACAGTTCTGGAATGTGTTAAAGGGTGATATGAGTCTGGTTGGCACGAGACCACCGACAAAGGAAGAGTTTGAGAACTACGATATAAGCCACAAGGTGAGACTGAGCATGAAGCCTGGCATAACCGGTTTGTGGCAGGTCAGTGGCAGGAATAAGGTCACAGACTTTGAGCAGGTTGTGAAATACGACACAGAATATATAGAGAACTGGGGCTTTTACCTTGATTTCTATATATTGTGCAAGACCATAAAGGTTGTTTTCACAAGAGATGGCTCAAAATAAAATAAGTACAAAAAGGGAAATATATGAAGAAACATGTATTTATAATAGGCAGTAAGGGAATACCTGCAAACTACGGAGGCTTTGAAACCTTCGTAGAGCAGCTGACTGCCAGACAAGAGAATAAGGACATTGCTTACCATGTAGCCTGTCTCGACAAGGAGAGAAGCTATGATGATGAGCATAATAAAGCACACTGCTTTCATATCAGAATACCGGCATGGCTGAAATCAGCCAAGGCTGTTGTATACGACGTGAAAGCTTTTTCTTATGCAAACAAAATGATAAAGAAAAATGGCTACGAGGATGCGGTTGTATATGTCTTAGCCTGCAGGATGGGACCCTTTGCTGGGCATTATGCCAGAAAGCTTCATAAGCTTGGGGGAACCTATATGCTAAATCCCGACGGACATGAGTGGAAGCGGGCAAAATGGAATGCCGCAATCAAAAAATACTGGAAGATATCAGAGCAGGGAATGGTCAGGCATGCAGACCTGGTAATCTGTGATTCTGTAAGCATAGAGAAATATATAAGGGAAGACTATAAGAAATACAAGCCCAAAACCACCTTTATTGCCTATGGAGCAAGCTTTGATGAGCCTGGGCAGGGGGCTGATGAAAAGTATGCGGCATGGTGTAAGGCAAATGGAGTGAAGCCTGGAGAGTACTATCTGTCAGTAGGAAGACTTGTGCCTGAAAATAATTTTTACACCATGATAACAGAATTTATGAAGTCAGATACAAATAAGGACTTTGTGCTTGTTGCTGACAATGAGGGCAATAAATTCTATGACAGCCTAAAGCAGCAGACTGGCTTTGAACAGGATTCCCGCATAAAATTTGTGGGAACAGTCTATGATGCAGACCTAATCGGCATGATTAGGAGAAATGCCTATGGATATTTCCATGGCCACTCTGTGGGCGGCACCAATCCGTCACTGCTTGAGGCTCTGGCAACCACCAGGCTTAACCTCCTGTATGATGTGGGCTTTAACAGGGAAGTAGGTGAGGATGGAGCTGTTTACTGGACTCTCGAGGAGGGAAATCTAAAGAGTCTTATAGAGAGTGCGGACAGCTATGATGAGGCCTATATAGAGGAGCTGTCTAAGAAGGCAAAGGACAGAATACGTACAGCCTATGAGTGGTCATATATAGTTGAAAAATATGAGAGTGTATTTTTGAATTATTGAGCAAGGTTTATGACCTAAGCCTGCCACATGACATATTAAGCAATCGATGAGACTAGCATAAGCAGAGGAACAGATAAAATGATTTCAGTAGCTTTAATATCATATAATGGAGAAAAGTATATAAGGCACCAGCTTGAGAGTATCCTCTGCCAGCTGCCACAGGATGGGGAAGTGGTGGTATCAGATGATGGCTCTACAGATGCAACCAGACAGCTTGTAGGGGAAATGGCAGAGTCTGACCCCCGCATAAGGCTGGTGGACGGTCCCTGTAAGGGTGTCATTAAAAACATGGAAAATGCCATAGCAGGCACCAGGGTCTATGATAAGTGGAAGACAGCAGATGGCAGCAGGTCAGGAGCTAAAGCCTCTATCTGCGAGGACTACCTCTTCATGGCAGACCAGGATGACGAGTGGATGCCAGATAAGATAGAAAAGGTCGTTAAGGCTTTTGAGGAGAAAGGGGTGGACCTCGTCATGCACGATGTGAGGGTCATGAACGGGGATTTGACTGAGGAGCTTATGCCAAGCTTTTTTGAATACAGAGGCTCATGTGTTGGCTTCTGGAAGAATATGATAAAAAACCGGTACATGGGCTGTGCCATGGCGTTAAGGGCGAACCGGTTAGCTGATTCCATACCAATTCCAGAGGATGTACCCATGCATGACCAGTGGATTGGCATGAGAAATGATATGCACGGCAATGGCGGCTATTGTCTGCCAGACAAGCTGCTTTTGTACAGGAGGCATGGGGGAAATGTCTCTGATTTTGACAAAAACAGTGTATGGGTAATGATAAGAAACAGGGTCAGGCTCTTAATCAGGCTTCTGACATACTGAGACTGGTATGGGAAATAAATACCAGTTGCATAAAATGTCGAATTGTGTTTAAATTGACAGTAAATTAACTTTATGAATAAATGTTTAAAATGGAGGAAAATATGTTTTGTAAATATTGTGGCTCAGAGGTACAGCCTGAGCATAAATTCTGTATGAGCTGTGGGGCAAAGCTTGAACCTGTGCAGGATAGCACACCAGTACAGAAAAGCACTCCAATTCAGGAAAGCACTCCAATACAGGAGAAGACTCCAATACCGGAACCAAATCTTAATGCAGATAATGCAGTCGAAAAGGCTCAAAAACCAGCAAAAAAAACTAAAAAACCAATAATAATAGGAGCTGTAGCCGCAGCCTCTGTAGCAGTTATTGCAGCCGCTGGAGTATTAGTATGGCACAATATGTCATCTTCCGGGGATGAAAATGATGATGATACAGTTGTGGAGGATGTGACAGAGGAGGCTGTGCCTGAAACAGAGAATACAGAGAGCGTCGAGGAAAGCACAGATGATGTACACGGCATGCTTGTGGATAAGCTGGACAGCGTGCTTGATTCCATGGTTTATCTGGAGGGGACAAGTCAGGATATATATTCGGGCAAGGGACATCCTAAGATGCTGAACAACGGATATATTGGCGCTGTCATAAAGGATGTAAGCGGCGATGGCGTAGAGGACTTAATTGTTGTATACACAGACGAAGCAGGAGTATACACAGATATTTATACAGTTGAGGACTCAGAAATTGTTGTGAAGCAGGAAGGCTTAATGCTTTTGACAATTGATGAATGGGACAGCAACAAGACAGCAGTCTATTTAAAGAACACACAGTCAGGCTATAATCTGGTAGCTGAGTCGTATCTGGCAGTAAGCCACTATACAGACGGTGTGAAGATTGAGATTGATGCCTACTCATGTGCAGACCATAAGTATATTAATATAACAGATTACACAGCGGCAGGAAGTGATATTGATGAAGAGAGAATAAACACTGCTGTTGTAAATGCCACAAAGGCTGGGCTTGTGAATATCACAACAGCATTTTCTAATCTGTTTCTTGCGCAGGATTCAGATGTAGAGCTTATTGCAGGATATACAGCTGAGGTAAATGACGGCTTTGACTATGAGGCATTCTGTAATCAGGATAATTATGTATATGCCCAGGCTGATATTGCAGCCATCACAGAGGCTGGAGAGATACAGGCAGATGCCCAGACAGCATTTATAGAGAAGCTGTCAGGAAGCGGTGAGGCTGCCTTTACAGGGGACTTTGTTTTCCCGATGAGTGACCAGGTGCTTCTCACAGAGGATGATGTCATGTCAATTATTGATGACCAGGAAAAGCTGTCAATAGCAAGAAATGAGATATATGCCAGACATGGCAGAATGTTTGATACAGAATGGCTGCAGGATTATTTTAACTCAAAATCATGGTATGAAGGAATTTACAGTGCCGCAGATTTTGACCAGAATGTTACCCTGTCAGATATAGAGACACAGAATGCAGCCTTTTTACTTGAGATATATAATCAGAAGTATGGTAATTAAGAATGATAGAAGCCATTAATATATCTAAAAGTTATGGGAAAAAGCAGGTGTTAAAGAACATATCCTTTGAGGCAGAGGCAGGCGAGCGGCTTGTAATCGTAGGCAGAAATGGATGTGGCAAGACAACCCTGCTCAAAATCCTTGCCGGTGCAATGGCTCCAGATGGGGGAAGCCTCAACTACTTTGGGGAGGAGCCACTCAAAAACAAGGCGGTTTTCAGGACAAGCTGCGGATATGTACCGCAGGAAAACCCACTTATGGACGAATTGTCAGTATTAGACAACCTGCGCCTGTGGGGATATGACAGGAAAAGACCTGACAGGGCGCTCTTAGACCAGTTTGAGCTGGAGGAGCTGCTAAAGACCAGGGTGGCAAAGCTGTCTGGAGGAATGAAAAGGAGGGTGAGCCTGGCATGTGGAGTTATATCACATCCAGGTTTTCTGATATTAGATGAACCAACAGCGGCACTTGACATATGCTATAGAGATGAGCTGCTGGGATGGCTCAGAAGATATCAGGCTAACAGTGGCATAGTTCTCATGACCACCCATGAGGAGGCTGAGATAATGGAAGCTGACAAGTGCTATGTCATGAGGGATGGCTGTCTCTTTAAAATAGAGGGCAGTGACAGAAATATGAAGACAATTTTAGACTACACAAAGGAGAGTTAGTTATGGAAATGAGATTTGACCCAATGACTGGGGAGCCGATTAATCCACAGCCACAGGAGAATGATGTACAGACACAGGAGGCAGAGGCACAGAAGACTGATGCCCAGGGAACCAATGCAGGTACACAACAGCCGCCATATATGCCACAGACTCCGGCAGATGCACCGAAAAAGAAAAACTGGATTAAGGGGCTGGCAATCGCAGGAGGCACAGTAGTTGTAGTGGCAGTAGCAGCAGTAGCTGTAAAGAATGCCATGATAGGCAAGGGTGGAAAAGTCCTTATTGCAGCTGCAAACACATTTAAGGACACACCAACAATCATCAAGGAGTCAAACCTTGCCTCAGCAGCAGAGCTTCTTGCCAAAGGAAAATATACAGTTACAGCATCCTTTGATGTATCAGGAGATGGCTTCGAGGGCAAGCTTGTGTCTACACCAAAGGAAAAGCAGCTGTCGGGCTACCTTGATATAGACGGAATATCAGCAGATGGCGTGGTTGGAATCTCAGACACCGAGCTTAAGGCTTATATACCGCTTATAAGTGATGACACATATGTATATAATTTTGAGGATGATAACCAGGAGGGCTATCTGGTTGACCTGATTGAGGATTCAGGAATTGACATTGAGGATGTAAACAATGCACTCCGCCAGGTTACAAGTATTGAGGAGAAGGCGGCAGATAAGTCCACCAGACAGCTGGAAAAGGACCTCTTGAAGGAGTTTAATTCCTTAAACTGGGAAAAGGCAGATGCTAAGAGCTGCAGGGTAGATGGAAAGACACGCAAGGTAAAGGGCTATAAGGTAGAAGTCACAGGCGATGATGTAGAGTCAATGGTTGAAATACTTGAGGATTATTACAAGAATCAGCTGGATGATATAGACTATCTCAGGGACTTCAATCTGGACGTAGACGATATTGAGGATATGTTTGATGAAATCTACGACTTATGTGGATATATGGATGACGTGGATTTGGAATTCTACATATACAAGAATAAGCTTGCAGCAGTATATGTGGATGATGGAAGCAATACAGGCGAAATCCTGTTTGAGGGTGGAGACTACCGCTTACAGAATGTGGAGTGCAGCTTTGAGAATGACTATGATGATATAAGCTTTGAGATTGCTGGAAGCTCCAAGGGCAGTGTGGAAAACCTTGAGTTTATCATGGATGGAGACACAGTATTTGAGCTGGAATATGACTCAGAGAGCGGAGATTTCACAGCAGGAAACGATTACGATTATGTAGATGGAAGCCTGAAGAAAAACGGCAAGGGCTTTGATTTTTCTGTGGATTATGATGAGTTAAACCTCTCGCTTTCAATGACAGCAGACACAAAGCTTGAGAAATACGAGGGTGATGAAATCGATGTGACAGAGCTTGATGAGGATGATATCAGGGATCTGGTCATGGATTTCTATGATAATGTATACTAATATGCCAGATGCTGTATTTTCATTTTTCAGATTGCAAAATAAAAGATGTCTTAAGCTTTTAGGCAGAATAATAGCTTCAGCCTGTCTTATATTCGCTATCCTGATTGGGGCAGCAGCTCTTGTGGGCAAAATTCTGACAGACAGCTCTGTTATTGAAAAAGTACAGGTGGCTGTGGTCATACCAGAGGGTGCCTCTACGGTCAGGCTTGCGGCAAGATATGCAGCGACAATTGAGAGTGTGGATGCCATATGCCATTTCAACTATTACAGGGATGAGGATAAAGCCATGGATGACCTGAAGGAGGGGAAGATGCAGGTATGTGTATTCTTTTCTGATGATTTTTTTGACCAGGTCAACAGCCAGTATGGAATAATCCAGAAGGTATATGTCAGCGATAAAAACAGTTTGTCGTTTGCCCTGTTTAAAAATGTGCTGGAGGATGGGATAGCCCTCCTGCAGACATCTGCGGCTGGCATATACTCAGCCTGTGACACAGCAAAGGAGTACAATGCGCCTGTCTCGGCAGAGAAAATAGATAATCTGCTTATGGATATATATCTTGATAAGCTTTTTGGCAGGGGGCAGATTTTTGAGACTGAGCTGGTGTCGCCAATAGGAAGCTTAAGTGTGGAAAGATATATATTCTTTTGCCTGTTTGTGATTGCAATGCTGCTTCCCGGCTTGTATTTTGGAGGCTTATATAAGCCCCAGTCTCAGAGCGTGGAGCAGAAGCTCAGAATATATGGGGTCACGGCAGGCTGGATGTACGCCATAAAAACAGTGATTTTTGCGGAGCTGGTCTGGCTTGTCTCAGTACTGACTTATATATCAGGCTGTATTATTACTGAGTTTTTTTACCTCAATCTGGTCTACTGGGACTGGGCTGTACTGCTAAAGCTGATTCCCATAAGCCTTGTGATAGGATTTATATATAATTTTATTTATTCCACATGCAAAAACATAAGGCTGGCAGTGGTTGTCATTTTACTTCTTATGGTATGGGTAGTGACAGGAAGCGGTATTGTGGTGCCAGCTGATTATCTGCCGGAGGTCTTGCAGGGAATACAGCGTTTTTTACACACAGGGAGCATCAATAAAATGCTAT
>CAVFAM010000078.1:0-10065 GCA_963620375.1 Bacteroidaceae bacterium | reverse complement strand
GTTTCTAACCTGGTTTAGAATTTTTCTCGCCAGAGAGCTCAGACAGCCGATTTTTTATCTGGAGCTTGTTGTAATGCTGACAGCCATAAGCATTGTAAGTGGAGTGACAGTGCCAGCGGAGGATGAGCTTTGCGTGGGCATTGTATATACAAATGAGCTTGGAGAGAAAATATATGACAGTGCAGGCTCTGCTGAAAGCTCAGTGGAGCTTGTGAGATATGATGACGAGGATAAAATGATAGCCTCGGTGAAAACAGGAAAAATAGAGTGTGGATTTGTAATACCAGAAGCCTTTGATAATGACGAAAAGATAAAATACTATATGTCTCCATTCACACGGGCTGGTGAGATTGAAAAGGAAGCCATATTTGCGGCGGCATACCAGACTATCAGCGAGAATATACTGCTTGAGGCAGACAGAGAGATTTATGGAGACGAAAATGAGGAAAGACAAAAATATCTGTTAGATAAAAACTATGAGCTTCTGACAGAGGAAGAGGTTCTGACTATCGACTGGGAGACAGTAGGGGATAGCAGACCTCAAAGCGTACAAAGGATAAAACCATATTTTACCCGGATAACCGCCATAATATTTGCGGCTATGATTATCATTGTGGGTGGAATATGTTTTAGAGATAAAACATGCACAGGGAGTATATTATATTCAGTTTCAAAAAGACAGAAGCTTTTAATGTGCTTTGCCAACGACCTGGCAACGGGACTTATACCGGCTGCCATAGTTATATTAAGCTTTGTTTTATCGTAATAAATTGAAAGGAAGGAACAGTTTATGAAATGTAACAATTGTGGTGCAGAAATCAGTGATGATTCACGCTTCTGTACATTCTGCGGAGCCAGAACTTCATTAGGTGAAGCAAAGGCAGAAGAGGTTAAGGTGGAGGCGCAGCCAGCGCAGGAAAGTACACCGGTACAGGAAACACAGGAGCCAGCAGCAGGTGCGCCAGAGCAGGAAGCCCAGGAGCCAGCAGCAGAGGCAGGTGTGCCAGTACAGGAGTCACAGGAGCCAGCAGCAGGTGCGCCAGTGCAGGAAGCACAGCCAGTACAGGAGAGTACACCAGTGCAGAATAGCACAGCAGCCCAGGATGCACAGCAGACAGAGGCACAAACAGCGCAGGAAAACGCACCAGTGCAGGAAAACACACCAGCGCAGGAAAACACTCCAGCCCAGGATGCACAGCCAGTACAGGGAGCACCAGTACAGCAGGAGACCCCAGTACAGGAACAGCCACAGCAGGCATGGCAGCCGGTACCACAGCCAGCACCAGCAGCCCAGGATGCAGCACCAGACAAGAAGCCATCTAAGGCAAAACCAATTATTATTACAGTTGTTGTGGTGGCAATCGCAGCCCTTGTAATTTTTGCCCTTGTAAAGCTTATCGGCTCTGCATCAGGTGGAGTAAATGAGAAGAGCATTGTATATCAGAAGAACGATACTCTTTACTATATGTCAAACATGGATAAAGAGGACTCAGAAATCGAAATCGCTGATACAAGAGAGTATTTTTCTAATGTTAAATTACTGGATGATGGCAAGGCACTGGTATATATTGATGAGAGAAAATCAGAGTTATATCTGGTGCAGCTTGACAAGTTAAAGAAGGATTCAAGCAAAAACGATAAGTATATCGAAGAGATTGATTCTAAGGTCAGCCAGGTAAGGGCTTACGCATCTGATGATATTTACTATCTGAATAATGATGGTGAGCTTTATTATTACAATGGCAAGGAAATTAAAGAGCTTGATGAGGATGTAGACAGCATTGAAACAAAATGCGGTAACATGCTGTATTACCAGTCATACAACAAGAAGGGCGATTATGTACTCAATGGCTACAATCTCAAGTCAGAAAAGGGCGATAAGATTGCCAAGAATGCGTATGTCTATGCAAATGGAGATGGAAAAATCTATATTCTTGCAGATGATGAGCTTCAGTCCTTAGATGGAAATGGTAAGCCAAGCACACTTGCAGAGGATGTAAACTCTATATTGGATATTGACACTGAGACAGGTGCTGCATACATAATCAAGCAGGAGACACAGAAAGGCAAAGCCTACGATTATGTAACAGATGATGCAGAGGACTACTCAGATGTAAAGGAGCCGGTTAAATCAGATTACTTTACTGAGACAACACCAGAGGTTGCCCTTGATGAGTATGATTATGAGGAATATATGGACGACCCGGACTATTTCTTTGACTGGCTCTGGACAGATGACGAGACAGGAATGTACTATCTGTACAGCTCAAACTGTGAGGCTGATGTCTACACAGACAGAACAAACTGGTACATATTTGATTCTGATAAATACTGGGATGACGAGTATGATTACGAAAATGTAGCATATGACAAGTCAAGAATAGAAACCTTAAGAGAAGACTTAAAGTCTGAGGATGTAACAATCACAAAGAACAACTTATACTACATTGATGGGGATAAGGAAACTCTTATCCAGGAAAATGTATCAGGTACATACTCATATGCAGACGCAGAGAAAAAGGTAGTATTCTTTGGTGTACTCGGTGATGATGAGGATGGAGTATCAATCAAGATTAGCGATATCTACAGTGCATCAGATGTACAGTATGAGCTTGATGATGTATACAGCTATTCAGAGCCATCGGATTACTACTATGTAGTCGGTACAGCTGATAAGGAGAAGGTAAAGGATATCCCAAGCGGCTTGTACTCAGATTACAACAGCAATAAGATTGTTGTAGCATATGTAGATGATATTTATGATACAACCGGAGCCGAATTAGTAGCCTACACAGTATCAGGAAAAGCCTTAAAAGAGGATAAAACCTTATCTAAGGACGCATATTACTACGGCAGATGGTATGATGATGGCTTCTACTTCTATGACAAGGCAGACAACGGAGAGGGAGACCTGACAAAATATGATGGTGGCAAGCCAGAACAGGTGGCAAAGGATGTAAGCATCTATTCACTTTCTATCAATGACGATGGAAGCCTTATCGAGATTGACGATTCATATGACCTTATTTACTTTGACAAATCAGGCAAGGACAAGAGAATCGACAGGGATGTAGATGAGTATTCATACATCAATAGCAAGAGAATTGTTTATACATCAGATGGTGATTTGTATGTTTACACAGGAAAGGATGATTCACAGAGAATTTCCAGAAATGTATACTCATACTGGGTACCAGGTGAGCAGTCAGGATATTCTGACACTTACTAAAATAAGAGAACAGCTTGTAAACAAAATCCCCATGTGTAAGCATGGGGATTTTTGCTGCCAGAGTATGAGGAGAAGCTGCCAGCTGCAGGTTTGATGGTGCCCAGCTTTGGCTGTTGTCTTATAAGTCCTGACACTTAGGACAGAGTCCGTATATGATAGAGTTTTTGCACTGTATGGCAAAACCGTGGTCTGCCAGAATATGCTCTGCAATCTCATTCATGAAGGCGCAGTCGAGGTGGAAGATAGCACCGCACTTTGTACATTGCAGATGCAGATGGTTTTCACAGTGGAGCCCTAAATCAATGTACTGGTAGACAGCCTGATTGCCTTTTTCTGATACATATTTCATGACAGTTCCGTCATTTGAGAGCTTGTCCAGATACCTGTAGATAGTAGTGATATTGACCTCATGACCGGTGTTGATAAGGTATTTTTGTATATCACTGACTTTTACAGTCCTGTCGCAGTTATTCTTTAAAAATTCAAGTATTTTAGTACGACTGGTGGTCGTATAGCCATTAGTACCCATTGAAAATCCTCCAGTTAAAATACAATTCCCATAAATTCAATAATAATTCCCCAGACTAAACCAAGGGCGTATATAGAACCGATAATAGCGGCATTTTCCTTTACATGGCGGTTGAGCCTGCACAGGATGAGGAGGCCTACGCCGGAATTAACCAGAAGTCCAGCCATCATAGGGCCTGCACCGATTATTCCATCGAGGTAAAGCTGGGTGATTACAACAGAAGAAGCACAGTTTGGAATAAGACCAATCAGTGCGGCAACAGCCTCACCTACAACAGGCATGCTTGAAAATAAAGAAGCCAGATTGTCCTCACCTATCATCCCGATTACCAGGTTTAAAATAAGGGAGATAAGGAAAATATATACGAATATTTTGAGGGTGTGCTTCAGGGCTGCAACAAGTATTCCGTCATTACAGCTGCAATGCTCTTCCTCGCAGACCACCTCTATATCCATGTCCTCATCCTTCTTGTGAAGGGTAAAGTGATAGATAAGCTCTACTACAAAACCGGATATAATTGCAATAATAACCTTGGTTCCAAGGATTTTTACAATAGTAGAAGCTGGCACAGCCTCTGACAAAAAGATAGGGAGCATTTCATCTGATGTGGATAAAAATATCGCAATCAGGGTTCCCACTGTTATAACACGGCCGGCATAAAGGCTTGATGCAGCAGCAGAAAAGCCACACTGGGGAATCACACCCAGTAAACCGCCCCAGATGGGACCGGTTTTCCCGGCAGAGCTTATTTTGTTCTGAAGTGACTGGCCTGTGTGGTGCTCCAGGGCTTCCATGACCAGGTAGGTCAGAAATAAAAATGGTAATAATTTTACACTGTCTAATACGGTATCTAATAAAATGTCGAGCATAGTGTCTCCTTATATACATAGTCTGTAATTGCAATTTGATTGCATTTGCAAATGATTTGCAAATTGTATTATACAAGATGGAGAGCGAATGTCAAGAGTGAATTTGTGGATATGGGTGGGAGTTATTCTGGGTTTCCTGTATGGGACAGCTTCTCTAACTGTCTTATAGCTCCCAAACAATACATATGCCTGCCAGAAAAACCTTAAAGTAAAGCCGTAGCTTTTGCCAATACCATTTTTTGCCTTCACGAAGCTGTACTTCAACGCATTTGACCTGGGATGGGAAGTGTCCGCCTCGTGTGTACAACCAGCTGACCATTCTAGTTTGACTAGGAGCCTTACTCAGGAACTGCCGATTAGGGGCACCTTCGCACAACTCAAGCAGTTTCTTATATGCGCATTTGCGCAGAGAAGAAACTGCTCTCAAACATGTGACTACGGTGCCCCAGCTTTTCCTTCGTTAAGGCTCCAAGTCCAACACGAATGTTCCCTGAATTGTTGTACACACGAGACGGACACTTCCCATCCCATGTCAAATCGTTTGACGAACAGCTTCAATAAAAGAAGGCAAAAAATGGTATTGTCAAAACAAGGGTTTACGACCAGGTTTTTCTGGCAGGCATATGTATTGCTTGGGAGCGTGTGAAAGCCTGAAAGCTGTCCCATACAGGAAACCCAGAATAACTCCCACCCATATCCACAAAAAAATCCGCAAACATTACATTTGCGGATTAATTATATGTTTATAATATGTAGTTTATTCCTCTGTGCCGTCTGTCCACTTCTGGAATTTCTCGATAACAGCATCATATGTTTTCTGGCTGATATCAGGAAGCTTGTCACCCCAAGCCTTAGTAGCCTGGTCAAAGCCCTTCTTGAAAGCATTTAAAAGCTCCTCAGCCTTGGAAGAATCTCCACCAGACAGAGCTTTTGCAAAATCAAGAATTCTGTCAGAGGTCTGTTCAACACCCCAGTAACCATCATCAGCGATGTCTTTCTGTGCCTGAAGGATAGTGTCCTGGTCAACAGACATATTCTGGAATACACTCTTTAAGTTAGTAGCCTTTGCAAAAGTGAAAGCTTGATCTCCAATTGATTTTCTGACAATCTCTAAGAGCTGGTTCTGTCTTGCCTCGGCATCTGCCTTAAGCTGTGCCACAATGGCTGAATTGCTCTTAGTCTTTGAAGATGATTTTGTCTCTGTGTCTGATGACTTCTCATATACAGCAGCCTTGTCTGAAAAAGAAGTCTTGTCAGATGTCTTGCTGTCAGAAGCCCTATCAGAAGACTTTGCAGTTTTAGCAGCGGCTGTTGAAGTAGTGCCAACAGCAGAAGTTACATTGTAAATATCAATACCCATATCTTGCCCTCCTTGGTCAAATGCGGATGTCCGTATCCTGTTAATGTCTAAGTATGCTAGAGAAGCTGCAAGGGCAGTCTCTCTGTATGTCTTCAAAATATATATCGGCAGATTATGAAATAACTTTATCCTGAAATTTGCTCTTTAACTAAATAAATGTTATAATCCTTTTGTATACAAAAAACAGAGGTAGTACAATATGGATAAGATATCGCTTAAAGCATTGGCAAAAATTAATCTGGGGCTTGATGTAGTCAGAAAAAGAGAAGATGGCTATCATGAAGTGCGCATGATTATGCAGACTATTCATCTGTTTGACCGGGTGAATATTGAAAAGACAAGAGAGCCTGGAATACAGATAAAGACCAATCTGTCATATTTACCAGTGAATGAGAATAATCTCATATATAAAGCGGGAAAATTATTGATGGATGAATTTGATATAACAGAGGGACTGGCTGTCGATTTAGATAAGCGTATTCCTGTGGCAGCAGGCATGGCAGGAGGCAGTACAGATGCTGCCGCTATGCTGTATGGAATGAACAAGCTGTTTGATTTGGGCTTATCCATGCAGGAGCTTAAGGACAGAGGAGTAAAAATCGGAGCAGATGTGCCTTACTGTCTTATGAGAGGAACTGCACTTGCAGAGGGGATAGGAGAGGAGCTTAAATCACTTCCACCTATGATAAAATGTCCTGTACTTATTGCAAAGCCGCAGATATCAGTATCTACGAAGTTTGTATATGAGAACCTGAAGCTGGATGGAAATACAAATCATCCGGATATAGACCAGCTGATTAAGGATATAAAGGCAAAGGATTTACAGGGAGTGTGTGACCATATGGGAAACATTCTCGAGACTGTGACCATACCAAATTATCCTATAATAGATGAAATAAAGAAAAACATGATAGCAAATGGAGCCACAGGAGCCATGATGAGCGGAAGTGGCCCTACAGTTTTTGGACTGTTTGATGATGCCGACAAGGCAAAGCAGGCATACAAGGCTATGAAAAAATCAGGCTTGTCGAGACAGACCTACCTGACAGACATTTATAATAACAGAATCAGATAAGAGGAAAATATTTCAAAGGAGAAACATAATGACAGATAATCTTACACTGAATATGGATGCGTATCTGCCGCTTAGAGATGTAGTATTTAACACATTAAGAGAAGCAATATTAAAGGGGGAACTGCAGCCGGGAGAAAGACTTATGGAGCTGCAGCTGGCATCAAAGCTTGGAGTCAGCAGGACACCAATCAGAGAGGCAATACGAATGTTAGAGCAGGAGGGACTTGCAGTCACAATGCCAAGAAAGGGGGCAGAGGTTGCAAGGATGACCCTGAAGGACATGGAGGATGTGCTTGAGGTCAGGGAAGCCCTGGATGAGCTGGCAGCCCAGATAGCATGTGAGCGAATAACACCAGAGCAGATGCAGATGCTAAAGGACACAAAGAATGAATTTGAGAAAATTCTTGAGACAGGAGAGGTAAAAAAGATAGCAGACGTGGATGTCAGATTTCATGACATTATATATGAAGCAACAGACAACACAAGGCTGGTGGCTTTACTTAGCAACATGAGAGAGCAGCTTTTCAGATACAGGGTAGAATATCTGAAAAATCCTGAAAACTATCCGGCGCTTATAAGCGAGCACAATGCAATCGTTATGGCACTTGAGGCAAGGGACAAGGCAAAGGTCACAGAAGCCATGCATGAGCATGTGACAAATCAGGCAGTTGCGGTGAAGGCTATAATTCAGGAGCAGGACAAGTAAATCATTGAAATCACATATCAATTTGGGCTGGAGCAAAATTGCGCCAGCTCATTTTTTACATACCACTTTATATCTAAAATCAAAAATCCCGGAATAAAAATATAAAATTCACCAATACTATCCAGTAGAAAATAAACTGGTGGTGAATGATGACAGAAAATAACTGCGATAGAAATACAGGTGTAGATACATCAGTAAGCAAGAATATAGAAGCAAATATACAAAAATTCCAGAAAACCTACAAGGACTGTGCAGACATAAAGACCAGAGAGCTGTATCTGGGAGCCCACAATGACAAGAAGTGCTTCATGGCATATATAGAGGTGGCGCTTGACATAAATTCTTTTGGCGAGAGCGGAATAGGCATGCTGGTAAAAAACATAGAGGCAGGAATATCCCCAAAGGATGCCAAGGTGGCAGACGTGACAGAGGTGCAAAATATAAGCGAAGCACTTGACGTGATACTTTTTGGCAATGTGCTGGTGTTTGTGGATGGCTGCGATTACGCCTTAAACATTGGTGACAAGGGCTATCCCAGTCTGGGAGTCAAGGAGACAGACTCAGAAAAGGTAATAAGAGGCTCAAATGAGGGATTTTCTGATTCCATAAAAATAAATACCGCCCTTGTACGGCGCAGAATAAGGAGCAGGGACTTAAAGGTAAAGGAGACAACTGCGGGAGTCAGGTCAAATACAACTGTAGACATTATGTATATGAAGGATATAGCCTATCCGCATGTGGTCACGGAGATAATGAAAAGATTGAGCCAGTACGAGGTAGATGGAGTCCTTGACAGCGGAGTAATAGAGCAGCTGGCGGAGAAAAAATGGTATTCGCCGTTTCCAGAATTCCAGACCACCCAGAGACCTGACAGGGCGGCGATGGCTGTGCTTGAGGGCAGGGTGGTGGTTTTGTGTGATAACAGCCCCATAGCCCTGATACTGCCGACAGATTTTAATTCATTTTTAAAAACAACAGATGATTATTATAACCGGTTTGAGGCAGCGAGTTTTGCAAGAATAATCAGGTATGTATCAGCATTTCTTGCAATGACCCTGCCTGGCTTATACCTTGCAGTGACTAATTTCCACACCCAGATACTGCCGACCTCTCTCTTACTGTCATTCTGGGAGGCGAGGATAGGCTGCCCATTTCCAGAGGTTGTGGAGGTGGTGCTTATGGAGCTGTCCTTTGAGCTTTTGCGGGAGGCTGGAATCAGACTGCCCGGGGCTATGGGCAACACCATAGGAATAGTGGGCGGTCTTATAATAGGACAAGCAGCGGTTGATGCCAATCTGGTCAGTCCCATAGTGGTAATAGTGGTAGCCTTTACTGCCCTGTGCTCATTTGCAATTCCAAGTGAGGAATTTGCCTTTTCCTTCAGACTGCTCAAATTCGGCTTTATAGCCCTCTCGGCATGGCTTGGATATTTTGGCTTTTTGATTGGAATATATGCGGTGCTTGTGCATCTGTCAAGGCTTGAGAGCTTTGGAATACCATACCTAAGCCCATTTGTAGCATATGGTGAGAAAAGTACAGATGGGCTTGGTGAGAGCATTATAAGAAAGCCCTTTAGGATGCTAAAATACAGACCTATATATGCGAGAAGAAATCAGAGAATCAGATTGAGAGGAAAGTAGAGTGTTTTCTAATAACAGCAAAATATCGATTAGACAGGTGTACAGACTTTTCCTGTTTGATTTTTTGGGACTTGGCTCACTTGCACTGCCGACAATATTATCAAGAATGGTGGGAAGCCTTGGCTGGATATGTATTATAGCAGGCTGCCTGCTGGGGCTTGTGTTTTTAGCCCTGATTGCATATGCGCAATCGAAAAATACAGATAAGTGTAAGAAAGCAAAGCGGGTCATAGATATAGTAGTTGCGGTGCAGAGCGTATTTGCCTGCGCCTTCTGTACCAAGGTCTTTGTGGACTTGGTCAGGTATTCCCTGATACCGGATGAAAAATACTGGCTGGTGCTTGTGGTGATACTGGCTGTATCGCTTTATGCCATAAAGGGAGGATTGGAGAGCCGGGCGAGAGTGTATGAGGTACTTTTTTGGTTTGTAATAATTCCCCTTGTAATCATGCTGGCAGGAGCCGTGCCTAATATGAGGTGGGAGAGGCTTGCCCTTGTGGAAACAGGGAAAGCTGGCAGCATAAGCCAGATAGCGGCTGTTTTAAAGGGAAGCTATATTGTATTTGCCACCTTTATGACTCTTATATATGTACTTTTTCTAAAGGAAAGTGTGGAAAAAACAAAGCAGAAATATTTTTATCGGGCTGTGGCAAAAGC
>CAVFAM010000077.1:0-2416 GCA_963620375.1 Bacteroidaceae bacterium | reverse complement strand
CAAAAGCGGCCTCCCCAAAGGGGAGACCACCTGGAATTAAAATAGCAATTATTGATTAAGCCTCTAAGTGCCAAATCTCGTCATTGTACTGCTTGATTGTTCTGTCTGATGAGAAGAATCCAGCCTTGCTGATGTTTACAAGCATCTTCTTAGCCCAGGCTTTTCTGTCTGTGTAGTCAGCGTAAGCCTGCTCTTTTGTCTTGCAGTAATCCTCGAAATCTGGGAATGTCATGAACCAGTCTTTGTTTAAGAGCTCATTGTAAAGTCTCTCAAGGTTCTCTCTGCATCCTGTTGCCATCATCTGGTCACTTACAAGGAAGTCTACTGCACGCTTAAGCACATCATCCTTCTCGTAGTAATCTCTTGAGCAGTAATCGCCTCTCTCATATCTGTCGATAACTGTCTGTGAATCCTCACCGAATACATAGATGTTATCCTCGCCAACAAGCTCTGCAATCTCAACGTTTGCTCCATCACTTGTACCAAGTGTGATTGCACCGTTTAACATGAACTTCATGTTACCTGTTCCAGAAGCCTCCTTTGAAGCAAGTGAAATCTGCTCTGAAATATCACATGATGGAATAAGCTTCTCTGCAAGTGTTACATTGTAGTTCTCTACCATGAATACCTTAAGGTATGGGCTTACCTCTGGGTCATTGTTGATAATCTGCTGTAAGCAGAGGATTGCATGAATGATATCCTTGGCGATAATGTATGCAGGAGCTGCCTTTGCACCGAAGAAAAGTGTGATTGGCTGCTCTGGCTTCTTGCCTTCCTTGATATCAAAGTATTTCTTGATGATATATAATACGTTAAGCTGCTGTCTCTTGTACTCGTGAAGTCTCTTAACCTGAATATCAAAGATTGAATTCTCATTGATGTCAAGGTTCTGTGTTGTCTTAAGGTAATTCTTAAGGTCAGCCTTCTTTCCAGCCTTTACAGCTAACAGCTTGTCGAGAACTGCATCATCATTTACATAATTGCCAAGCTTCTCAAGCTCGTTTGCATCCTTCTTCCAGCCATCTCCGATGAGCTCTGTAACAAGTGCTGAAAGCTCTGGGTTACAAGACATAAGCCATCTACGGAATGTGATACCGTTTGTCTTGTTGTTGAACTTCTCTGGGTAGAGCTTGTAGAAGTTGTTAAGCTCTGTATTTTTAAGGATTTCTGTATGGAGGTAAGCAACACCATTGATGCTGTATCCATAGTGAATATCCATGTGTGCCATGTGTACAAGTCCGTCCTTGATGATGTATGTGCTCTCATCAGAAACCTTCTGTCTTACCTTGTTGTCAAGCTCACGAATGATTGGCATAAGCTGTGGAACAGCCTTCTCAAGGAAGTAGATTGGCCACTTCTCTAATGCTTCTGCAAGGATTGTGTGGTTAGTGTATGCACATACCTTTGATACGATTTCAATAGCCTCGTCCATAAGGATTCCTCTCTCCTGAAGGAGACGGATAAGCTCTGGAATAACCATTGATGGGTGTGTATCATTAATCTGTACAGCAGCGTAATCTGCAAGGTCATGTAAGTTAGAGCCCTTTTCTACTGCCTCATCAATGATGAGTCTTGCTGCGTTTGATACCATGAAGTACTGCTGGTATACACGGAGAAGACGTCCCTTCTCATCTGAATCATCTGGATAAAGGAAAAGTGTAAGGTTCTTTGCGATTGCATCCTTATCAAAATCAATTGTCTCACCAACAATGCTCTCGTCTACTGACTCAATATCGAAAAGACGAAGTCTTGTTGTACGGTTGTTGTATCCAACTACATCAATATCATAAAGTCTTGACTGTACTGTGAATCCACCAAAGTTTACAGGATATGTGATGTCTGTCTTTGTAAGCCAGCTCTTCTCTGTAATCCATGGGTTTGGTGTCTCCTTCTGGAGATTATTCTCAAATACCTGCTTGAAAAGTCCAAAATGGTAGTTAAGTCCAACACCGTCTCCGTTAAGACCAAGTGTTGCGATTGAATCTACGAAACAAGCAGCAAGACGTCCGAGTCCACCATTTCCAAGTGAAGGCTCTGCCTCGATTTCCTCGATTTCAGCAAGGCTTCTGCCGTTTTTCTCAAGTGTCTCTTTAACCTCATCATAGAGTCCAAGGTTGATTAAGTTATTTGATAAAAGCTTTCCGATAAGGAACTCAGCTGAGATATAGTAGAGCTTTTTCTTTCCATCATTAGAGATTTTCTTCTCTGCCTTGTCTTTTACAAGATCAAGAAGTGCAAAGTAGATTTCCTCATTTGAGCTTACTGAGATACCTTTCTGAAGTTTTGTTTCGATTTCCTGCATAATTGCCATTTCTATACCCTCCGTATATGCTTTGTTTATGCTTATTTTATTTACTTTCATTTTGAGAAAAGATGAATTGTTCTGCTCATCATTTCCATGCTCTTAGTATATGCT
>CAVFAM010000076.1:0-4165 GCA_963620375.1 Bacteroidaceae bacterium | reverse complement strand
GTATATGTCAGAGGAATTTAATACAGAGCAGGAAAATACAGAAGAAAAAACGGAAAAGGTAGGTTTTTTCAAGAGACTTGTATCTGGACTTACAAAGACAAGAGATAACATCGTATCAGGAATTGATTCTATATTTTCAGGCTTCTCAAGCATAGATGAGGATTTCTATGAGGAGCTTGAGGAGACTCTTATAATGGGAGATCTGGGAGTCAGGGCTACAGAGGCAATCCTTGATGATGTGAGGGCAAAGGTCAAGGAGCAGCACATCAAGCAGCCTATGGACTGCAAACAGCTTCTGATTGACAGTATCAAGGAGCAGATGAGAGTTGAGGATGCAGCATACAGATTTGAAAATGAAAAATCTGTAGTGCTGGTAATCGGTGTCAACGGAGTGGGAAAGACCACTACCGTAGGCAAGCTTGCAGGCAAGCTCAAGAACCAGGGCAAGAGGGTTGTCATAGCAGGAGCTGACACCTTCAGGGCTGCAGCAGGCGACCAGCTTAAGGAATGGGCAGACCGTTCCGGAGTTGACATGATAGGTGGAGCGGAGGGCGCAGACCCAGGCTCTGTTGTCTATGATGCCACAGCTGCGGCAAAGGCAAGAAATGCCGATGTGCTCTTAGTGGATACAGCAGGACGTCTCCACAACAAGAAAAACCTGATGAATGAGCTTGGAAAAATCAACAAGATTCTTGAGAACGAATATCCTGATGCCTATAAGGAGACACTTGTGGTATTGGATGCCACAACAGGACAGAATGCTCTTGTACAGGCAAAGGAATTTTCTGATGTGGCAAAAATATCCGGAATAGTCCTCACCAAGATGGATGGAACAGCCAAGGGCGGTATAGCAGTAGCTATCCAGTCTGAGCTTTCTGTTCCGGTAAAATACATCGGAGTGGGTGAAACTATAGACGATTTACAGAAGTTTGACTCAGATGAATTTGTAAATGCGTTGTTTGATACACAAGAGTAGGTATTGCAGATATTTGTCTCTTGTAATAAAATATGAACAATTAATATTTTTTGCAGCAGGGAAGGGAATAGATTATGTTAACACTTGACAAATTTGAGGAAGCCAGTGAGAAGGTAAAAGAGGTCACTCTTGAGACTAAGCTGGTCTACAGTGATTATTTCAGTGAGCAGACTG
Organism: Bacteroidaceae bacterium; assembly: GCA_963620375.1. GTDB lineage: Bacteria > Bacillota > Clostridia > Lachnospirales > Lachnospiraceae > Roseburia. The sequence continues at coordinate 3,015 of CAVFAM010000076.1, read as the reverse complement.
GAAACAAGGTATATTTAAAGCCTGAAAATATGCAGTTTACAGGGGCGTATAAGGTAAGAGGTGCTTATTACAAAATCAGCACATTGACTGATGAGGAGAGAAGCAAGGGACTTATCACAGCATCAGCAGGAAACCATGCCCAGGGTGTTGCCTATGCAGCAAAGTGCTATGGCTGTAAGGCTGTAATCGTAATGCCTACCACAACACCACTTATCAAGGTAAACCGTACCAAGAGCTATGGCGCTGAGGTTGTGCTTTACGGTGATGTATATGACGAGGCATGTGCCAAGGCCTATGAGCTTGCAGAGCAGAATGGATATACATTTATCCATCCATTTGATGACCTGGCAGTTGCAACAGGACAGGGAACTATTGCAATGGAGATATTCAAGGAGCTTCCTCTTGTAGAGTATATACTGGTACCAATCGGTGGAGGTGGACTTGCAACAGGTGTATCTACACTTGCAAAGCTTCTCAATCCAAAGATTAAGGTTATCGGTGTGGAGCCTGCCGGAGCAAACTGTATGCAGGAGAGCTTTAAGAAGGGCAAGGTGACAACACTTAAGACTGTCAATACAATCGCAGATGGAACAGCGGTTAAGACACCGGGCAGCAATATATTCCCATATATCCAGCAAAATCTGGACGAGATTATCATAGTTGAGGATGATGAGCTGATTGGAGCCTTCCTTGACATGGTAGAGAATCACAAGATGGTTGTTGAGAACTCAGGACTTCTCACAGTTGCAGCCCTTAAGCACTTAAATGTCAAGGACAAGCGTGTGGTATCTATCTTAAGTGGTGGAAACATGGATGTTATCACAATGTCATCTGTTGTGCAGCAGGGACTTATTTTCAGGGACAGAATATTTACAGTGTCTGTTTTGCTTCCTGACAAGCCAGGCGAGCTTGCAAAGGTTTCTACTACTCTTGCAAAGCAGCAGGGAAATGTTATAAAGCTTGAGCACAATCAGTTTGTCAGCACTAACCGAAGCGCAGCAGTTGAGCTTCGCATCACACTTGAATGTTTTGGAACTGAACATAAAAAGCAGATAATGGAAGCTTTGGAAAAGGCAGGGTACAAACCAAAGACAGTCAGAACAATGATTTAGGATTAGATAGGAATTTACAAGCACCAGACCTTGCGGTCTGGTGTTTTTTGGGAAGGTATTTATGATTAAGGTTTTTTTAGTTGAAGATGAGATAGTAATGCGTGAGGGCATAAAGAAAAATATTCCTTGGGAAAAGGAAGGCTTTGAATTTGTGGGAGAAGCAAGCGATGGAGAGCTTGCCTATCCGCTGATACAAAAGAGCAGGCCTGATATTTTGATTACAGATATTAAAATGCCCTTTATGGATGGAATAGAGTTAAGCAGGCTTGTCAAAAAGGACATGCCGGATATAAAGATTATATTTTTGACTGGCTATGATGAGTTTGCATATGCAAAGGAAGCCATAAGCATAGGTGTGGCAGAATACCTGCTTAAGCCTATAACCAGTGCACAGCTTATAGAGGTGCTGCATAAGGTTGAGACCTCTATTCTTGAGGAGAGAAAGAAAAATCAGGCTTCTGACAGTGCAAATGATGAGTGGGAAAAGACAAAGGCTAAAAGGCTGGGATTTTTCAGAAAGCTAACTGGCGGAGAACTCTCTATCTCACAGATTTACGAGGAGGGAGAGAAATTCGGCATAGAATTCGTGGCTCCAAGCTACAATATAGCATTGCTGCAATTTTTCTTTGACACGGATATAGACGGCGAGACGGATATAAGAGAGCGGGTTGAGAAAACCATACAGGATATTGCTCAGGAATTTCCCCAGATATTTGTAGTGGAGAAAAACAAAGAGGAATATGCGGCACTCATAAAGGAGACAGAGGAAAGCCCAATTGATGAGACGATAGAGCTGTGTGAGCAGAGGCTCAAGGCTGCGCTTCAAAATGAAAAGCCTGAGTATTACGCTGTTATCGGCAATCCGGTTGAGAGAATCGGTGATATAAAGAAGTGCTTTAAGGAGGCTGACGAGTATTTTGCCCACAGATATTTGCGGGAGAGAAACCAGACAGTACACTGCCAGAGGGAAGAACTTAAAGAAACAGACGCTTCCGTTGACTTTATGACCATGAATTTATCCCAGGCGGATTCAGGCAGGCTGTCAAAATTTATAGAGACTGGCTTAAAGAGCGAGGTTGAGCAGTTTGTAGACAGCTATTTTGAAAAAATAGGTACAAGAAACATGCAGTCCACACTCTTCAGACAGTATGTAATTATGGATATGTCCATAATTATAATGGGAACCCTGCAGGAAATGGGCTATTCCAAGGAAGAGCTGGTGGATGATTTTGGAAAGACAGAGAACCTCTCACAGATATACAATGGTACAGAGCCTACCAAAAAGTACATAGTATCCTGCATAAAGAGGGCTATGGACTACAGGGATGAGGCTGTGTCAGACAAAAAAGAGGATTTGGTTAAAAAAGCCTGCACTTACATAGAGGAGAACTATTCAAACGAGGATATATCCCTCAACATGGTTGCAAAATATGTGGGAGTCAGCCCTAACCATTTCAGCACAATGTTTGCGCAGAATATGAACAAGACATTTGTGGAGTATCTGACAGATGTGAGGATGGAGCAGGCAAAAATCCTGCTTAGAACCACTAATATGAGAACCAGTGATATTGCTTTTGAAGTAGGCTATCACGACTCACATTATTTCAGTTCTCTATTTAAAAAGAACCAGAACATGACACCTAGAGAATACAGGGCAGCTAACTAGCAGAGGTAGTAAGGTATGAAAAAAAGGGGAGTGTCACTCAGCAACAGATTAAATATCCTGATTGTGTTATGTGTTATTCCATTGACATCGTTACTGGTATATCTTCTTGTGCTTACATATACGCTGTCATCCAAGTATGACAATATTGTAGAGCAGATTACCAGGGCGAACACATACAACATAAATTTCAAAGAGGATGTAGACTATGTGATGTACATTATAGTCGTAAACTCAGCC
>CAVFAM010000075.1:0-3926 GCA_963620375.1 Bacteroidaceae bacterium | reverse complement strand
GGTGATGTAAATGAGCATTTTGCAGGAATTGTAAGGCGTATTGAAGACGGACTTGCAGATGGTGTAATAGTTTTTAATATGAGAGCAATCTGCCCAGCAATAATCAGTGCATATACAAAGGTCGGTATGGTGAAAGCAGCAGGAGGCAGGATATTTACAGTAATGGAAGGCGAACTTGGAATGAATCTGAGAAAATTCGCCAGTTAGGAGCAGGTATGGATAATATTTTTAAGTTAAACAGGGGAGATATAGTGTATGTGGAACTTGGACAGCATCCAGGGAGTTCTATCCAGTCTGGTAGAAGACCATGCGTAGTTGTCAGCTGTAGTTGTGATAACAATATTAAGGGGAATCCGATTATCAATGTGTGTCCCTGCACAACAAAATATGAGAAAAGAAGGATGAAAACGCATGTGTTGTTAAGGAGAGAAGATGTAGAAGGATATCTGGCAAAGCCGTCTTTGATTCTTGTTGAGCAGTCTGTTCCGGCAGATAAAAACAGAATTATATGTAAAGTTGGAAAAGTTATAAATGATAAAGTGATGAAAGAACTTGATGAAGCGTTACTTTACCGCTTCAGTCTTATGAGGGAGGGTACATGTGGAACACAATGATTATTATGATGTTGACATTAGAAATGTGAATCCGGATGAACTGGTAGATATAAGTGATGTAAAGATTGATGAAACTCTTCCAACCAAAGAACGTATAGAAGATTTTATACGACAGGTAAAAAATCCTCTGTGCTATAAGTCTAATGGAGTGATTATAAAGAATGTATATAGCCAGAATGGCACAGATTTAGAGGAATGTTTCAGACAGATAGTAATGTCAATGTAAAATTGATGGTGGAAAATCTTTCAGAATTATGTTAATCTAAATGCAGGACTTAAAAATCATGCATTTGGATTAACAATAAAAGTTATTCCAAGAATAGCAGGATATCATTCAAATCCATATTTATTTTGTTTTTCTTGGTTAATACTAAGAAATGGAGAATGAATTATGGATAGTACAATTCAAAAAATCTATAAGGCAGCCATTTATCTGAGATTATCCAGAGAAGATGGAGATGTTGCTGAGGGCAGTAAAGAAATCAGTAACAGTATTGCCAATCAAAAAGAACTGGTCATGGACTATCTGAAGTCGCATCCGGAGATAACCATATGTGATATTTACACAGATGATGGTTATAGCGGTGTCAATTTTGACAGACCGGGATTCCAGAAAATGATTAAAGACATAAGAGATGGCAAGGCTAATTGCATCATAGTAAAGGATTTGTCTCGATTTGGACGTAATTATATTGAGTCTGGTCGGTACATTGAGAAGATATTTCCTATGCTGGGTGTCAGATTTATTGCAATTACGGATAATTATGACAGCGAAATATCTGAGGATGGATATGGGACAAACATGATTATTCCATTCAAGAATCTGATTAATGATGCTTATGCCAGAGATATTTCTGTAAAAGTGAGGACAAATTTACAGATAAAAAGAAAGAACGGCGATTACATAGGCAACTTTGTAGTATATGGATATCTGAAAGATCCAGAGGATAAGAACAAGCTTATTGTAGATGAATATGCTGGTGAGATTATTAAAGATATATATGCAATGAAAGTATGTGGAATGAGCCAGCAGGCAATTGCAGACAAGCTTAATAAAGATGGAATTTTATGTCCATATGAGTATAAGAAAAGTCTTGGAATACGCATAAATGATAACTTTAAGAAAAAGACACAGGCGGTATGGAGCTATAACGCTGTACTTCGTATATTAAAGAATGAAATTTATACAGGAACGCTCATTCAAGGCAGATGCACGACACCTAATTATAAGGTAAAGAAAAAAGTTGTTAAAAGTGAGAATGAATGGGTCAGAGTAGAGAATAACCATGAACCAATCATTACCAAAGAGCAGTTTGATATTGTACAGGAGCTTCTTATCCGTGATACCCGAGTACTGCCGGAAACAAATACCATCGGGCTGTTAGGTGGAATTGTGTATTGTGCAGACTGTGGCAGGGCAATGGTGCGAAAGACTGTTCCAGCACATGGAAAGAAGTATATCTATTATGTGTGCTCAAGCAATAAAAAGGATAAAAATATTTGCAACAGTCATCGTATATCCGTGGATAAATTGACAGATATTGTATGTGAAAATACTATTAAGCAGGTTAATCTAGTGATGGACTATGCCAAAGAGTTAGAAGTCATTGAGCAGGCTGCATATATGAAAGCAGATGTAAGAAAGTACGATAAGCTGATTTCAAAAAAGAAAGAGGAAATACAGAAATACCAGACACGCAAGCTGAATCTCTATGATGATTATAAGGATGGGATTCTTGATAAACAGGAATACATGATGTTCAAGTCAGATTATGATAAAAAACTTGAGGATTGCGAGAACGAGGTAGCTTCATATGAGGCGGATAAAGATATGATTCTTGATAATAAGAGTGAGGCTCAAAAATGGATAGGTCAGTTCAGAAAAATGGGAAAAATTACGGAGCTGACAAGAAATGCAGTTGCAGTACTTATAGATAAAGTATTTGTTTATTCCTCTGACCGTATAGAGATTGATTATAAATTTGACAGTTCGTTTGAGACAATGAAGAAGTATGTGGATGCTTATTCACCAACCACTTTCCAGGAAAGGGAGGCGATATAAGATGGCAAGAACAAGTAACAGAGAGCAGAGAAGAAAACAGAAATCAGATACATTAGTACCAGCTGATGGAAAGAAAATATATAGAACAGTCATCTATGTCCGCCTTTCTGTTGAAGATGAAAGAAAAATTGCAAATAATACAGTTGAAAACCAGATTGCTTTATTGAAAGAATATGTGGAAAAGGCAGATGATATGATGTTTGCCGGGTGCTATTGTGACAGGGGAATTACGGGAACCAGATTTGACAGACCCGATTTTCAAAGACTTATTTCAGATATGAAACAGGGTAAATTTGATTGTATTGTGGTTAAGGATTTGTCCAGGCTTGGTAGAAATTATTTAGAGGCAGGAGAGTATCTAGAAAAGATATTTCCACTGTATGGGATAAGATTTGTAAGTGTGTCAGATGGATTTGATACATTATACTCAAAACCAATGGAAGATGGTATGATTGTCCCTTTAAAGAATCTTATTAATGAAGCGTATGCGAAAGACATTTCAAAGCGTGTGGCTGTTTCAAAGGAAAACCAGCAGCGAAGAGGAGAGTTTATCGGAACGCAGCCTCCTTATGGATATATCAAAGATCCTAAAGACTGCCATCACCTTATTCCGGATGAGAATGTGAAGCAAATAGTTATAGATATGTTTTCTTGGAGAGCATCTGGAAAATCTGTAGCTGAAATAGCAAGGAAACTGAATGGTATGAATTTACTGGCACCGGTTGCGTATCGGATTCAGCAGGGAATGGAAAAAAATCCAAAGTACAAAGATGTAAAATGGGATGCAGAAGTTGTTACTTGCATTTTGCGTAATCCAGTCTATATCGGAGATATGGAGCAGGGGTATCAGAAAGGTGTATTATATAAAGGAATGCCTGTTCATCGACAGAAGAAAGAGCAGAGAATATATGTTGAGAATACGCATGAGCCTATTGTAGATAAAGAAATCTTTTTGAAAGTGCAGGAACTGCTTGAACAGGTAAGGAAAAGGCATAATAGTGTCAGACAGAAGTATAAGGACATAGAGCGAAGAGAAGATATATTTAGAGGACTTCTCTATTGTGCAGATTGTGAATGCAAGTTATCTTTTTACAGACGAACAGTTAAATTATCAAGTGGATATCATCATTATTATACCTATTTATGCCACAATACGCCGTATCGTGAAGAGTGTGTGAAAAAGAATTTTAAGTTGGAAAAGCTTGAACAGATAGTTATTGAGCTGATTAACACACATATACAGTTATATC
>CAVFAM010000074.1:0-4730 GCA_963620375.1 Bacteroidaceae bacterium | reverse complement strand
TGAGCAGATTCGAAAAGTCTTACATAATAGTTCGATAGAGCAGGATGCGATTACCATGCAATTAAAAAATATCATTGAAAAAATTGAGGTAGAACCCAATAGTCATGTGACTGTAACCTTTGAAAAGGACAAGTTGAGCGATTTATTGGGTTTATACAATGTGATAGAGATTATTGACAAGATAGATAAAGATATATTTACCTTAGAATTTGATTATTACAGGGAGAAAAAGTGGGAGAAACAGAGAAGAGAGACAAACGAAAAAATACTGGAGCTTTTTTCAGAAAATCCACACTTACAAATACCTGAGTGTGCTAAAATACTGGATATGAAATACAGCTATGTCTACACGTCCATTGCACAACTGCGTAAAATGGGAAAATTGGAGCATAAGCAGTTAGATTTCACAACAGGAATTTGGATAGTAAAGAATGAAGAGCAGACGTAGCTTTTTTAATTTAGGTTTAAAATAAGAACACTGTCAATCCAGTTTTTATATCTCTCGGGCTTAGGCTGGGTGTAGACAGATACTATTCATATTTTGAAAAATTTGATTTGCTCAGTAAAACCGGCATAGACCTGCCGGGAGAAGCTGGAACAATTATGCACGACAAGGAAAACATGGGGCAGGTGGAGCTGGCTACGGTAAGCTTTGGGCAGTCATTTCAGATTACCCCAATCAGGCTTATGACCACGGTATCTGGAATCATCAACGGTGGCACTACGGTTGTGCCCCATCTTGCCAAAGGTGTCATAGACAGTGAAAGCGGAGAAGAACAGATAATCCCCTATGCTGAAGGAAAACAGATTGTATCTCAGGAGACCTCTGAAACCATGCGCTTTTTATTAGAAAAGGTAGTGTCGGAGGGCGGTGGCAACAAGGCTTATATTGAGGGCTATGAGATTGGAGGCAAAACAGCCACATCCCAGACCATCCCCAGAAGTGATAACAAATACATCTCTTCATTTTTAGGCTTTGCCCCGGCAGATAATCCAGAGATAATGATACTTGTCAAAATAAATGACCCCCAGGGAGCTTATTATGGAGGTACTATTGCAGCACCAGTGGCAAAGGAATTGTTTGAAAATATATTACCTTACTTATCGGTTCTTGATAATGACCAGTGAATAACGTATACTAATGTGTAGTTAATGGAGGAAGATAAAATGCAGGTTGAAGGAAAGACAGTACTTGTCGTAGGTACAGGAAAGAGCGGAATCGCCGCAACAGAATTATTAGTATCAAAGGGTATTGATACAATCTTATTTGATGGAAACAAGGAATTGGATGTGGAGAAGCTTTATGCTGATAATCCAAAGCTTAAGGATATTCCACTTGTATTAGGCGAATTAGACAAGGATACTTTAGATAAGGTATCTATATGTGTTTTAAGTCCTGGGGTGCCTACAGACATCCCTATGGTCAACGAGATGAGAGACAAGGGCATTGCAATCTGGGGTGAGATAGAGCTTGCCTATTATTTTGGAAAAGGCAGAATAATCGCAATAACAGGAACAAACGGAAAAACTACAACAACAGCCCTGACAGGGGAGATAATGAAAAATTATTTTGATGATGTCAGAGTCGTGGGAAATATAGGTATACCTTACACTTCAATGGTATCTGACATGACAGATGACACAGTGACAGTTGCAGAGATTTCAAGCTTCCAGCTTGAGACGGTTCATGAGTTTGCGCCAAAGATATCTGCCATACTTAATATCACACCGGACCATCTGAACAGACATCACACAATGGAAAATTATATCAGGGCAAAAGAGGATATAACCATTAATCAGAAGGACAGTGACTACTGCATATTAAACTACGAGGATAAGGTCTTAAGAGAGTTCGCAGAAAAGAGTCCTGCAAAGGTTGTCTTTTTCAGCAGTGCCACAAAGCTTGAGGAGGGCTTCTATCTGGACGGCGAGGACATCATGTATGCTCATGATGGAAATACAGAAAAGGTTGTGAATGTAAACGAGGTTAACCTCCTTGGAAGACACAATTATGAAAATATCATGGCAGCCACAGCCATGTCCCTGTATTTTGGAGTGCCGATGGATAAAATCGTGGAGGTGCTTCACAGATTTACAGCTGTTGAGCATAGAATAGAGTATGTGACAGAAAAGCGTGGCGTTAAATTCTACAATGACTCAAAGGGAACAAATCCTGATGCAGCTATTCAGGGAATAAGAGCCATGAACAGACCTACAATGCTTATAGGTGGTGGCTATGATAAGCAGTCAGAGTATGATGAGTGGATAGAAGCCTTTGATGGAAAGGTAAAGGAGCTGGTGCTTATCGGACAGACAGCAGACAAGATTGCAGAGTGTGCCCACAGACATGGCTTTGACAATACAGTTAAATTCGAAAAGTTTGAGGATGCCATAAATTACTGCTATGACCATGCAGTAAGTGGAGATGCAGTTTTACTTTCGCCGGCATGTGCAAGCTGGGGGATGTTTCCAAATTACGAAGAAAGAGGAAGAATATTTAAGGATATAGTTCGTAATTTAAAGGAGTAATATTGGTGAGTAGAGAAGGACAAAGAGAAAAACCAAGAGAGAAGAAAAAGAAAATAGCATATTTCGATTATAATTTATTATTTCTTATAATCTTTTTGTTAAGTTTCGGACTTGTTATGCTTTACAGCTCAAGTGCCTATGTCTCTGCCAACAAATATGGTGATGATGCCTATTATCTGAAGAGACAGCTCAGAAATATAGGACTGGGAGCTGTGATGATGTTTATCATGGCAAAGATAGACTACAGGATATGGAAGAAATTTGGCACACTGGCATATTTTGGCTCATTTGTGCTGTGTATACTGGTATTTATACCGGGTATCGGTTCAAGCTCACATGGTTCATCAAGATGGATTGACTTAGGACCTGTATCCTTCCAGCCGTCAGAGGTGGCGAAGCTTGGAATTATAATCTTCCTTGCAGCACTTATAGAGAAGGTACCAAGGCAGATGGGAGACTGGAAAACACTGGCAAAAATTTTTGCCATGACCATACCACTGCTTGGAATAGTAGCCTACAGTAACCTGAGTACTGCTGTAATTATCTTTGGAATTATAGCCTGTATGCTTTTTGTGGCAAGCCCTAAATACTCCCACTTTGTGATTTTGGGACTTTTGGGAGCAGCCTTTGTCGTTTTCTTCATACTCTTTGCAGGCTACAGAGGAGACCGAGTTAAGGCATGGCTTCATCCGGAGACAGCAGGAGACAGCGGATATCAGACCATGATGGGCTTGTATGCTATCGGCTCAGGAGGACTTTTCGGCAAGGGGCTTGGCGAGAGTCTCCAGAAGCTTGGAAATGTACCGGAGTCACAGAATGATATGATTTTTACCATTATATGTGAGGAGCTGGGACTTTTTGGAGCTGTGTGCCTCATTCTCTTATTTGTACTGCTTATATGGAGAATGATGGTGATTTCCAGCAATTCCCAGGACTTGTATGGCTCGCTTCTGGTAGTAGGTGTTATGGCACAGGTTGCGATTCAGGCAATTTTAAACATAGCGGTTGTTACCAATACAATTCCAAATACTGGTGTAATTCTTCCATTTGTCAGCTACGGTGGAACGTCAATAATCTTCCTGATGGCGGAGATGGGACTGGTGCTCAGCGTGTCAAAGGGAATTAAACTGGAAAGCATAGAGTAATAAAATGATTAGAGAACAGAGAAAAAGAAAAAAGAGAAGACATTTTATCCTTAAGGCTATTCTTATAATAGCAGTCATACTTGGAATATTGTTTGCTGTGGCATTTAAACTTTTTACAGTGAAGAATGTGGTGGTTGAAGGAAATGTGCTCTACGATTCAGAAGCTATCCAGAAGGTAGTCTTAAATGATGAGTATTCATGGAATTCATTATATGTGTTTTTTAAATATAAATTTGTAGACACAGATGAAATCCCATTTGTAGATACTATGGAGATAAGTCTGGATGACCCGCACACACTGAGGATTTCTGTCTATGAAAAGGGCATGATGGGGTATGTATATATACCTGAAATCAACGAAAACGCATATTTTGACAAGGATGGCATAGTAGTGGAGACATCATCAAATATCATAGCGGATGTACCGCAGATTGATGGAATATCCTGTGATGAGGTAGTCCTGTATGAGAAGCTGCCCATCAAGTCATCGGATTTAAAGAGCATTCTGTCACTGACCCAGGCACTTAAGAGAAAAAATCTGGTACCTGACAAGATAAGCTACGGAGTGGATAATGCACCTGTGCTTACATATGGCAATGTGACAGTGCTGATAGGAGATACAAGCCTTTTGACCAAGAAGGTTGAGCGCCTTGCAACAATAATGCCAGACCTCTCAGAAATGAGTGGTACACTACATTTAGAGGATTGGAACGAAGAAAATACAAATATTGTGTTTCAAAAGAATGAATAATGCAAAAAAAATCACAATTTTATGTTGATTATTTGCTGGAAAAAATATATTATAGACTATATGAGATTTTGATAATAATGCATTTATATAAATTTGGGAAAGAAACAGGAGGAAATACCTTTGCTTGAGATTAGAACAACAGAAGCAGATGCTAGCGCAAAGATTATTGTAATAGGAGTCGGCGGTGCTGGTAATAACGCAGTAAATAGAATGATTGATGAGAATATTGGCGGTGTGGAGTTTATCGGTATCAATACAGATAAACAGGCCTTACAGCTTTGCAAGGCACCACAGCTTATCCAGAT
>CAVFAM010000073.1:0-5279 GCA_963620375.1 Bacteroidaceae bacterium | reverse complement strand
ATCCATATCCAAATCTCAGTACCAGTGGAATGATAATCGCATTTGCGATAACTGGTGGCAGTGTACATAAGAATTTGTGTTTTCTAAGAAGATATGTACCGATTGCTCCAATCAGTGTTGCAAGGCTTCCGAAGACTATATCATAGATAGTAGCTCCTGTCAGAAGATTTGCTAACAGACAGCCTATCCAGAGTCCTGGAACTGCCGCAGGTGTAAAAAATGGAAGTATGCAAAGTGCCTCCGAAATTCTAACCTGGATGTTTCCGCTTGCAAGGTTAAAGGCATTGATAAATATTGTAAGCACAACATAAATCGCAGCAATAACCGCAGCCTGGGTGATTAGTAATACCTTTTTGTTTCTCATATTAAGTTCTCCTTTAGTTTTATTTTACGTCAGGAAGGTCTCGAACTGACGTGTATATTTTATGAAGCCTGTATTTTTGCTCCAGTCATAAAATATAGCATAATCCACCTGCCATAGTCAAGAATTCAGAGCACATGACCAGCTTTTTATTTTTCAGTTTTAGTTTTTACAAGCCTCACTCTTTTCTGGAAGCTGTACTATTATAATAGCCGCAAACATCAGCAGACAGCCGACAAGCTCTCTACTGCTCAAATGCTGGTTCAAAAGCAGCCACCCTGCAATGACTGAAATCACTGATTCCAGACTCATAATCAGGGAAGCTATTGCTGGATTCATGCCTCGCTGGGCAACCACCTGTATAGTATAGGCAACTCCTGTTGACAAGGCTCCTGCGTAAAGTATCGATGTCCAGCCTCCCATGATGCCTGAAAGGGTCGGATGCTCCAATATAAACATAGGTATGGATGATAAAATACCACACACCAGAAACTGGCACCAAGCCAGCTTTACAGGATTGACAAGGGCTGAAAAATGGTCAATAAGCAGGATTTGTACAGCAAAGGATGCCGCACACAAAAGCAGTATAATGTCCCCAGTCTGTAGGGCAAAGCTTCCTGTCGTCATACAGAGGAAATACATGCCCACTACTGCTATGGCTATAGCTATCCACATCCTGCCCGACTGTCTGTGTCCTATTACAAGTCCAAATACAGGCACTAAAACTATGTATAAGGCTGTGATAAAGCCTGACTTTCCAACTGATGTATACATGATGCCATACTGTTGCAGGTTGCTTGCTATGCAGAGGGCTGTACCTGTGCATATGCCGCCTATTATGAGTTTTTTATCTATTCTTTTTCTTTTGCCATTCTTTACATTTGCCGCTTTTTCAGCAAGAATATCTGTATTTTCACCCTCAGTATTTTCACAAGGTGTCTTGCTCTTTTTATCCATCCAGAAAATAAATGGAAGTAAAACTATGCAGCCTATAAAGTTTCTAATTGCAGTGAATGTATATGGTCCCACATAATCCATTCCTACGCTCTGGGCCACGAATGCTGTTCCCCATATTGTAGCCGCCAGAATCAATAATAATGAATGTTTAAATACTGTTTTATTCATCTCTGTTCTCTCTTGTATATTATATTTGTCTCTCAGTTTTGTGCATATATGCCAGACACGCCATCTCGACAGACAATATCAATTTTACCTCTTAATTTTAAAATATCAAGTTTATCTTTTCTTTTTAAGGACATACTTAATTACAGTACAGAGAACTCTGACATTCAAAAGGAGGATTAAATTATGGCTGGCTATAAGGTAGAAATATGTGGCGTGAACACATCAAAGCTTCCTATGCTCAAGGAGGAAGAAAAGGATGAGTTATTTGTCCTGATAAAAAACGGAGATATGGAAGCAAGGGATAAATATATAAAGGGAAATCTGCGTCTGGTTCTCTCAATCATCAAGCGATTTTCAAATCATAACGAAAACCCGGACGATTTGTTTCAGATTGGCTGTATAGGATTAATCAAGTCTATTGACAATTTCGACCCAAATATAGGTGTTAAGTTTTCAACATATGCTGTTCCTATGATCATAGGGGAGATAAGGCGTTTTCTGCGTGATAACAGTGCATACAGAATTCCCCGCTCCTTAAGGGATACTGCTTATAAGGCAATCCACTCAAGAGAGCTGCTGTCCCGTGAGACCCTGCGTGAACCAACCATTGATGAGGTATCAAAGGACTGCGGCATACCAAAGCAGGACATCCTCTATGCCCTGGATGCAATCCAGACTCCCCTCTCCCTCTTTGACCCTGTATACAGTGATGGTGGTGATACTTTGTATGTCATGGATCAGATATCTGACAAGAAAAACAAGGAGGAGAACTGGGTTAAAAATCTGGCTCTTGAAGCTGCCCTCAATACACTTGACGACAGGGATGAGCAGATAATAAAACTGCGCTTTTTTGAGGGGAAAACCCAGATTGAGGTTGCGGAGGAAATCCACATCTCCCAGGCCCAGGTCTCACGCCTCGAAAAAAACGCACTCAAAAACATGTATCAGTATCTCAAATAACTGCACAGCTTACTATATTATATTATCTGTCCCATTTATCACACAGAGCATTGATCTGGTCTGCAAATTTTGCCAGATCTTTGTTCGCCATGCCCTGACACTTTTTGATAACGGACATAAGTCTCTCACCAGCGATAATAAGCCTGTCAAAGACTGTTGATGTTGCCTTGAAGCTGCCAGTCTTTGTCTTCTTCTCAACAAGCTCTCTGCTACCATCCTGTATGCACTGTCCTGTAATCAGGTCGAATATATCTCCGCTGTATGGCGCATATGCGTCATAGCCCAATTCATCCTTGATATGGTCAGCAAAGCTTACAGCCGCACTCTCCTCGCCATGGACTACAAAGACCTTCTTAGGAGGTGTCTTTAAAGCACTAATCCACTTGGTCAGCTTGTTCATATCAGCATGGCCGCTTATACCCGGAAGGTTTACGATATTTGCCCTAACCTCAATCTCCTCACCGAAAAGCTTTACCTTGCTTGCTCCATTTAAGAGGTTATAGCCCAGTGTTCCTGGTACCTGGTAGCCCACAAACAGGACTGTGGAGTCTGCCCTCCACAGGTTATGCTTTAAGTGATGCCTGATTCTGCCGGCCTCACACATACCTGATGCTGACAGGATTACCTTTGGCTTTGAGTCAAAGTTTATCATCTTTGAGTCATCGGATGTAACAGATACCTTCAGTCCCTCGAACTTAATCGGATTGATTCCCTGTCTTATAAGCTCAAGTGCATCCTCGTTAAAGCAGTCACTGACATTTTCATTGAAGATATTTGTTGCTTCAACTGCTAACGGACTATCTACATACACATCAAAGCCTGGATATTCAGGCAGTAAGCCCTCTGTCTTTATACGCCTGATAAAATACAGCATCTCCTGTGTCCTGCCTACTGAAAAGGCTGGTATGACCAGATTACCTCCCTTGGTAAAGGTCATGTTCATAATCTTTGCAAGCTCCACTGCATAATCAGGTGGTGTCTCATGCAGTCTGTTGCCATATGTGGACTCCATGATTACATAGTCTGCATCATCCACATATACAGGGTCCTTAATAAGCGGTCTGTTGCCATTTCCTATATCACCTGAAAAGAGGAGCTTTCTGGTCTCCCCCTCCTCTGTAACCCACATCTCAATGGATGAAGAGCCTAAGAGGTGTCCTGCGTCTACAAACCTGACCTTTAAGCCCTCTGTGACATTTATCACATCATTGTAATCGCAGGCTATGAAATGCTCCATAACACCCATTGCATCATTAATATCATACATTGGTGTAATCTCTGGCTTTCCTGCTCGTCTCGCCTTACGGTTTCTCCACTCTGCTTCAAACTCCTGAATATGAGCCGAATCCTTGAGCATGATGCTGCATAAATCTGTAGTAGCCTTTGTTGCAAAAATCTTCCCCCTGAATCCATGATTATACAACAAAGGCAATAAGCCGGAATGATCTATGTGTGCGTGAGTCACAAACACATAATCAATCAATGACGCATTCACAGGAATAGACTGATTAACGTACAAATCAGGTCCCTGCTCCATACCACAGTCCACTAACACATGTGTATCACCGAACTTCACATAGTGACAGCTTCCGGTAACCTCTCTGTCAGCCCCCAAAAACTCCAATACCATACTATCATCTCCTATGCTTTTTATTTAATTATATTTTAGCATATTAGTAGTGCTTTTGTATTTCTTTTTTGAGCTTATTCATAATTTTTTTCTCGAGTCTTGAGATATAGGACTGGGAGATTCCAAGCAGGTCTGCCACCTCCTTCTGGGTCAGCTCCTTGTCACTTTTCCTGTTTATTCCATATCTCAGTTCTATGAGCTGACGTTCTCTCACATCCAGCTTTTCCATAGCAAGCCTTAATAGTTCTACCTCCACCTCAGTCTCAATATCCTTATAGATGACATCCTCGTCTGTCCCCATAATATCTGACAGGAGCAGCTCGTTGCCATCCCAGTCCATATTGAGAGGCTCATCAAATGAAACCTCAAGCTTGGTCTTATTGTTGCGTCTTAAGTACATGAGTATCTCATTTTCTATACATCTGGAAGCGTAGGTTGCAAGCTTTATATTTTTGTCAGGGTCAAAGGTATTTATCCCCTTTATCAGCCCTATGGCACCTATTGAAATCAAATCCTCCACCCCGACTCCTGTGTTTTCAAACTTCTTCGCCAGATAGACCACAAGCCTTAAATTATGCGAAATCAGCTGTTCTCTTGCCTCATCCCTTGTATACTCACTGTCCTTATTATTATTTGACAGGGCAATAATACACATATTCTCCTGCCTCTTCTCAAGCGGTGGCGGCAGAACATCCCCTCCGCCTATGTAAAACACCTCATCTGTATCCTCAAATTTATTTCTTATTCTTCTAACGAGCAGTAACCACTTTTCTTTAATCGTTAAAAACATTTTCATTCAATATTATCTTATACATTTTATTATCAAAACATTTTTCAGAGACTCCCAGCAGACTTTTCCCTAAGGCTCTGTCTTTACCACCCTGTCTAATCACCATATTCTGTATTTCATACACCTTAAGCCTGCCCCTGCTGTCTCCTATTGTCTCATACTCGGCCTCACCATAGTAGGTACAGGACAAGCCTTCTAATAGCTTATCTGATATTATGCTGATTCCTCTTCCATCACTCCTGTTTGTCAGTCTGTTTCCAGAATCATAGAGTGCCATAATCCAGTCACCACCATTCAGGCTGACCTCATATATGCTTTTTAGCTTTGCCCTCTGTCTGCCCAGATAAGCTATCAATAGATAGCCCGCCACAAGTGCCACTGCTATATAAATGCCATTATCCCCTGGCAGCGCA
>CAVFAM010000072.1:0-5482 GCA_963620375.1 Bacteroidaceae bacterium | reverse complement strand
ATTAATTTTTTCTTGGTATATTTCCATTCGTTCTATTTGTCTGGCTATTTGATCTTTTGGTGGCAATTTATCTGAAACAATCTCATACCATGATTTATCAAATCCGACCGCTTTTAAAATGGTCGATTTGTCCATCTGGTCTGGCTGTTTTATTGAAATATGCAATCGTTCCCTCGGTATTTTTTCAATAATTGTAAATTGACTACCTCCTGGCTGCCATGTAAATTTATGTAGTCCAGATTGTTTTTCATAGCCTTCTAAATTTCCACGTTTATTCCACTTAAATTCATATAATTCAGGATCATATCGAATTGTATCAAATTCAAATATTAGATAGTCTTTATAATCTTTTGATTTTACCAAAACAACAGTTCGTACAAATTTAAAAATCTGACGCACCGCTGACACTCTTTCATTCCAAATTTGCAGAACCATTTTCCCTAACTCATTTGGATTAACTTCAGAATAATTATCTACCCCAAAACTATATGTAACTGCATTTCTACCACATATCAATCTCACTTTATCTTGTCGCTCAATATCATTTTGTCCAAAAACAGTTTTTGCACCCCAACAACAATTATCTAAAACAACATCATCAAGTCCAACATTTGATGGCTTCCATTCTGCACCTACACATTCTGCAAATATCTGTTCCCATTCATTTCCCTCTAATGACATGCTCTGTTTTGTTGCCATCATATACACAATATTTTGTGCTAATGTTTCTACAAATGATGGTGGAAATTTATTCACTGCAAATGGAGCAACCGCCTTATTTACAGTTCTTAATCTTGGTTCCGCCATGTACTCATACCTCCATACAATATAAAACAATTTTAACACAACCATCCTTAAAATGCCATTGGAATAAATCTTTCAATTACCATTTCTACCATATTTACTGGTATTGCATTCCCCGCCTGCTTCCTAGTTTGGCAATCCGATACAACTATTTTAAACTCATCAGGAAACCCTTGTAATCTTAACATTTCTCTTGGAGTCAATCTTCTTTCACCATTTACCAATAAATAGTTATAACTAGCACCTGCACGCAACGCACAACTATATGGATAAGAAGATATATTTCCAGACTTATTTTCATGCCATATTGATGGAAAAATTTCTGACGTGTGCATAGCTTTTCTTTTGGCAACAATTTCTGGTGAGGCATAATGTTTAGGATCAACATTTTTTTCTAAAATATCTTCTAATGTTTTTTTATTTTTTACTCGAAATTTCCAATCCATCTTAAACGGCTTTTTTGATCCGACAATAATTATCCGTTCTCTCTTTTGAGGTAGTCCAAAGTCAAGAGCATTAAGCAAATGATAATCAACATGATATCCTAATTCATCTCTTAAAGTTTCTAATATAGTTTGAAGCGTCTTACCTCCATCATGACTTGCCAGATTCTTTACATTTTCCAACACAAATGCCTGCGGTTGCTTTTCTTTTATAATTCTAGCTATATCAAAAAATAATGTTCCTCTAGTTTTATCTT
Source organism: Bacteroidaceae bacterium (assembly GCA_963620375.1). Taxonomy (GTDB): domain Bacteria; phylum Bacillota; class Clostridia; order Lachnospirales; family Lachnospiraceae; genus Roseburia. Next base: position 3,978 of record CAVFAM010000072.1, on the reverse strand, counting down.
CAAAGCCTTTCATCAGACCACAAATCGAAAACGCCTGACACGGAAATCCTCCAAACAACAAATCAAAATCCGGTATATTTTTTGCATCGACTTTCGTTATATCTCCGACGGGTTTCTCTCCAAAGTTAGCTTCATATGCTTGTTGTGCGTATTTATCAATATCACTACTAAACACACATCTACCATCTATTCCAAGATTATTAAATGCACCTTTGCACGCATATCTAAATCCACCTATTCCACAAAACAAATCAATATATCTTAATGGTTTAGGATATACTGTCGCATTAGAATTAGATATATCAAAAAAAACCTTATCAATATCAACACTCAATGCTGTAGATATGCGAAATGCAACTTCTACAGAAGGATTTGCAAGCTGATTTTCTACATTAGAAAGATATTTCCTGCTAATACCAACATATTTGGCTAATTGCACTTGTGTAATGTTTCTTTCTTTTCTAATTTCCTGCACTCTATTCATTTAAGCGTTTCCTCCGTTTTTGTGAACTATCCTACACAAAATATTATATTATGCTTAGACTAATTTGTCCATTGTTTTATATTATTACTTTTCATCAATAACTATCATAAAAGAATGATTAATAAATAAAAAAAATCCCCAAACAAAATTGTTGAAAATAAATCGAATATTGCACATAAGAAAAACACTACTCAAATTAATATTTATAATGTCTTCTTTCAACCCCTATTATAATTTATCAATTTTATATTCAAAAAGATGATATAATAAAAAGAAACCCTAGAAGAACTCATATGAATCTCCTAGGGTTTTACAAACTTATACCATTACTACTTTACTTAATTATCCTACTGTCCTAACTCGTTCTCCAGATCAGCCTGTGCATTGTCTAATGCTGTCTTAACATCTACACCGTTCTCAAAGATATCATTTAATGTAACTGTTGTGAACTCTGTGTTGATTGATGGATAAGATGATGATGCATGAGAATCAAGTCCTGCGATTCCGTCTTCAATCTCCTTAAGTACATCAAATGGGTTGTTCTGGAAGTACTGTACATAAATGTTATCTGGGTTGTCTGTAACTGATGAGTCTGACCATACAGACTTGTTACATGGGTCAAATCCAAGGAGGTTCCAGATTTCTGTAGCTCCCTCTGTAGATAACTTAGCGTATGCAACGAATTTAGCTGCAAGCTCTGCGTTCTCACTGTCAGCTACTACAGCAGTACCTGTTCCACCGCCACCTACTGACTTAGCCTTTGTATTGTCTACAACTGGTGCTGGTGCGATTGCAATCTTTCCTGCAAGGTCTGGCATATAGCTTGTGTATCTTGACATCTGCCACATTGGCATGATTGCGCAGGCGAAATCACCATTGTTGAATGCTCCATATGCTTCCTCTGTATCTGGGTTGCCTCCTGGAACTGTTCCGATTGCATTTGCATCATAGAGGTCTTTTAAGATACCTACTGCTTCGTTCATCTCAGGTGAGTTTACTGTAACAGTATCTCCATCTGTGTACTCTCCACCAAGCTCTGCAAGGAGAAGGTTCTCTGTCCAGAGTGCCTTTGTGTCAGCTGTTCCTAAGTACTTTCCTGTCTCTTCATAGTACTTGCTTCCAGCTTCCTTGAAGTCATCCCAAGTCTTGATTGTTGTATAATCAATTCCTGCTGCCTCAAGAAGCTCTGTGTTGTAGAAGGCAACTGTTGCACCAACGTGTGTTGGGATTCCGTAAAGTGCTCCGTCCTTGCTGTAAAGGTCGAGTCTTGACTGTACGATATCGCCTGTTGATGTATACTCAGATGCTGCGTCTGTCAAATCCATAAGTGCTGGTGTACCCTGTGTAAAGTTTGCAAATTTACCCTGCTCAATATCTACGAAATCAGGAGCACCCTCGCCAGATGTCAAAGCAATCTGAAGTTTGTTGTGCATATCATCATATGGCATAACGTTTACATTTACATTAATCTGCTCATCTGGATTTTCCTCGTTCCACTTAGCAGCCATCTCCTCATAGAAGCTGCCGTGAAGCTCTACGAATGTCCAGAACTCAAGGTCTGTAGCTCCTTCAATCTTTTCCTTGCCTGAATCAGCACTTGCTGTCTGTGTGTCCCCACCAGAACTGCTGCTTGCTGCTCCATTTCCACTTCCACATCCTACAAGTGTTCCCATTACAAGGGATGCACCAAGGACAACCGCCATTGCTTTTTTTCTTCTCATTTTCTTTTCCTCCCATACATAATCGTTTATCGTTTTTATTAAACGTTTTACATTACAAGTATATATATATCACTTAAACTTTTAATTGTAAACACATCTTTTTATTTTTTCATGTATTTTATATACATTTCACAAACAACTAAAGCTTGTTTTGTATATATATACCAGAATATCGGTTGTTTTTGGTGGATTTTGGCATATATTATACGTTTCACCACCCAGTTTGAAATATATCTGCATCACTGCCTTGATACAGCCTTTGATGCAGATACTGTACTGCCATGCCACCAGATAAGCTGCTGGTGACAAATTTGCCTGGCTTTCATGTGCCAAACATTTTTCATTTATTTAGCTCTGCCCAGACGGATTACATTCCATGAAGCCTTATTAAGCACCACATCAAGCTTTCCGCCTGATACCTTGTAGCCATAAGACTGCTTAGGCATTACATTTTCCTTCTCAGCAGTGTTTTCTGCCTTCAAATCATCATTTTCAAGCACAATATGCTCGATTACACTGTAGCCCTCAAAGCATCTGATGTCAGCCTGAAGTGCTACATCATCCTTTAAGTTTCTGTTTACTGCAAAAAGTGTCACCTCATCCTCTGCCTCATTATAGACAGCGACACTTACTATGTCAGACACCTCGCCATGCTCTATTGTGAGATGGGATGGTCCGTCTAATAATGGCTGGAGCACTACACCTCTTCCGTATTTTGAAGCGTGCATGAATGGATAGTAGATGGTCTGTCTCCATGCTTTTCCATCCTTCTCAGTCATAATCGGTGCTATTACATTTACAAGCTGGGCAAGACAGGCAATCTTCACACGGTCTGCATGCTTTAAGAGGGTAATCATCATAAGTCCGACCAGGAGGGCATCCTCAAAGTTATAGTGATCCTCAAGCAGGGCTGGTGCAGTCTGCCATGGATGGTTGGTTGTGATATCCTCCTCTTCCTTCTTTGAGTGGAACCATACATTCCATTCGTCAAAGCTTAAGTTAATAGTCTTCTTGCTGCGCTTCTTTGCCTTTACAAAATCACAGGTTGAAATCACTGTGCGGATAAAGGCATCCATATCATCTGATTTTGCCAGATAATCACTGCTGTCGTTATTGAGATTGCCATAATACTGGTGGAGTGATACATAGTCCACATAGTCATAATCATACTCCAGTGTGGCAGCCTCCCACTGTGGGAAGGTAGGCATATCCATAAATGAGCTTCCACATGACACCAGCTCAATCGATGGGTCAATAAGCTTCATAGCCTTGGCTGTCTCCTGAGCCAGCCTGCCATACTCATCCATAGTCTTTTTACCCAGCTGCCACTCTCCGTCCATCTCATTTCCCAGACACCAGAGCTTGATATTGTATGGATCCTTTATACCATGCTTTATGCGCAGGTCGCTGTACCTGGTGCCTGATGGGTGGTTGCAGTATTCGAGGAGATTGCAGGCGTCTGCTATTCCTCTTGTACCAAGGTTTACAGCCATCATCATGTCTGTACCGGTCTTTTTCGTCCACTTAGCGAACTCGCCAAGTCCAAAGGTGTTTGGCTCAAGGCTTCTCCAAGCCAGCTCAAGGCGTGGCTTTCTCTCCTCGAGAGGACCTACGCTGTCCTCCCAGAAGAAGTTTGATACAAAGTTGCCGCCCGGATATCTAATCACAGGCACATCCAAATCTTTTACCAGCTCGATGACATCCTTTCTAAAGCCATCCTCGTCTGCCATCGGATGGTCAGGCTGGTAAATACCGCCATAGACAGCTCTTCCC
>CAVFAM010000071.1:0-3035 GCA_963620375.1 Bacteroidaceae bacterium | reverse complement strand
GTTTGACACATCAAGAAGTACATCTGTAGCAGAACCGCCATCAAAGGCTTCTCCATCAAGATATCCTGTATAGTCAACCTTGACATAGTCACCCTCTTCTACGTCAGTTCTGTCTGTAATCTCTTTATAAGCATCTGCTCCATAGGTTGTGAGGAGCTGTGTAAGGTAGTTGTTTTTGGCTTCATCTGTAATCTGATAATCAGTTGAAAGTGTCACAGGTATTGCATCATAATCTGCAAGGGCTGTGACCTGCTTTGACACGTCTATGTCAAACTCACCGCTTCGCTTGTCTGATGTAGTGCCCACTGTTGCTGTAGCTGTGCTTTCTGTGCTCTCAGTGTTTTCTGCATCCTTGTTGCTTCCACATGCTATCATTCCTGCTGCAAGAGTTACACAAAGTACTGATGCTAAAATTCTGTTTTTCATTTTTAAGACCTCTCTTATTTTACTTGCGCTTCGCAGCCTTTTTTGCAGCTGCCTTTTTCGCTGTTTTCTTTGCAACTGGCTTGCCAGTCTTTTTCCAACGCTGCTTCTTTTGAGGCTCCCCGTCTGTCCCCTCTGCGTTGGTCTTCTGTGCCCTTTTTTTAGCTTTTTTCAACTCCTGCTCCGCAGCAAGTGCAGCCCTCGTCTCATCATCAAGCACAAGGGAATCAATGAGCTCCCAGATTTGGTTTCTGCCATCCTTTGTCTCTGCCGAGAAAGGAATGACTATAGTGTCCGGCTCCACATTCAGAGTCTTTTCAATCATCCAGACATGCTCCTTGATTTTACCACGCTTCACCTTGTCCGCCTTTGTCGCAATAATGATTGGGGCAAATCCCTGATTTACCATCCATTCATACATCATCACATCATTTTCAGACGGCTCATGTCTTATATCTATAAGCAGAAAAACTGCCTTGAGCATCTTTGACTCATGGAGATAGTTTTCAATCATCTGTCCCCATTTTGCCTTTATCTCAATGTTTGCCCTGGCATATCCATAGCCCGGCAGGTCTACAAGATACGCCATGTCATTTACATTGTAAAAATTAATCGTCTGTGTCTTTCCCGGCTGGGATGATGTCCTCGCCAGGGAATTTCTGTTAAGCAAGGCATTTATAAGGCTTGATTTGCCTACATTTGATTTGCCGGCAAAGGCAACCTCATAATGCTCATTCTCTGGAATAGTACTGGTAATACCACAGACAGTTTCCAGATTTACATTTTTTATTACCATACATATCCTTTCTGAAGCTAAACAAGTGCCACTGCAAGTACTTCTTCCATAGTAGATACTGGTACAATATCAAGTCCGTTAAGGATTTCCTCTGATATATCCTCCAAATCCTTGACATTGTCCTTTGGTATGCAGACCCGTTTTGAGCCTGCTGTTTTTGCCGCAAGAAGCTTTTCCTTTAAGCCTCCGATTGGAAGCACCCTGCCTCTTAAAGTGATTTCACCTGTCATGGCAACATCTGCATGTACCTTTTTATTTGTAACCGCAGACAGGACTGCTGTAGCCATAGTCACACCTGCTGATGGGCCATCCTTTGGCACAGCCCCCTCAGGTATATGTACATGTATGTCGTGCTTTGAGAAATAATCCTCTGCCACATCATATCTGTCACTGACAGACCTGACATATGTAAGTGCTGCTGCCGCAGATTCCTGCATTACCTCACCAAGCTTTCCGGTTAGTTTAAACTCACCCTTGCCAGGCATGGTGTTTACCTCTACCTCAAGGGTCACACCACCTACACTGGTCCATGCCAGTCCCCTTACTATTCCTATCTCATCCTTATCACATATCTTTTCAGCAGAGTATTTCTCCTGACCTAAATATTTGGAAAGATTGTTTTTATTTATCCTGATGTGGTCAGCATGCTCCTGATAGATTTCCCGGGCTGCTTTCCTGCATATATTGCCAATCTTACGCTCAAGTCCTCTGACTCCTGCTTCCCTTGTATAGCCGCTTATTATCATATGAAGAGCCTTATCTGTTATAGTAAGCTGTCCGGATTTTATGCCATTTTTCTCCATCTGCTTTTTGACAAGGTGCTCCTTTGCAATGTGAAGCTTTTCATTTTCTGTATAGCTTGTCACCTCAATAATTTCCATACGGTCATATAAAGGTCTTGGTATGCTTGATGCGTCATTTGCTGTAGCTATAAAAAGCACCTCAGACAAATCCACAGGCACCTCGACATAATGATCCCTGAACTTTGCATTCTGCTCGCTGTCTAAGACCTCAAGCAGGGCTGCCGATGGGTCTCCCTTGTAGTCATTGCTCATCTTGTCTATCTCATCAAGGAGCATGAGGGGATTGCTGACTCCAGCCTGCTTTATGCCAGTTACTATTCTGCCCGGCATAGCCCCCACATAGGTTCTCCTGTGGCCTCGTATCTCAGCCTCGTCCCTCACACCGCCAAGGCATATTCTCACGTATTCCTTGCCCAGTGCTGTAGCAACAGACTTTGCTATACTTGTCTTTCCTGTTCCCGGTGGTCCTACAAGGCATATAATCGGGCTTTGTCCCTTGCCTGTAAGATTTCTCACAGCCAGAAACTCTATCATGCGCTCCTTGACGTCCTTCAGACCATAATGGTCTCTGTTCAGGATTTTCTCCGCATGGTCCAAGTCCTCATTATCCACAGACTTCTTGTTCCATGGCAGCTCCAGAAGAGTCTCAATATAGCCACGGCTCACTGCGCTCTCTGATGAGCTGCCACTTAGGTTTTTGAATCTGTCTATCTCTTTTTTAATCTTTGCCTTCACATCATCTGGTGCGTCAAGCTCTTTGAGTGCTGCCTCATAGCCCTCCGCATCACTCTGTGAATTATCTCCAAGCTCGTCTCTGATTACAGCCATCTGCTCACGGAGCACATACTCTTTCTGGTTCTTTTCCACCTTCTCCTTGACCTTGTGCTGCAAATCATTCTTGATTGCAGTCACTTCGATTTCGGAGAGAAGTATGGACATGAGTACCTCGTAGCGGGCTTCCAGCGATACAGCCTCAAGCACCTTTTGCTTTTCAGAGTACTTTATAGGTATGC
>CAVFAM010000070.1:0-3565 GCA_963620375.1 Bacteroidaceae bacterium | reverse complement strand
GGCATATAGAGAAAGATGTAAACTAAAGACAAATGATATAGTCCGTTTTGCAGACGTAAAATACCGATTTGTTTAAGCTCTTGATTGAATTCCTATGGTAGAACGATTATAATTAATCTGATAAAAGCCGACAGGAGAGTAAGTCAATGAATATTAATATATACTATGGAGGAAGAGGTCTTTTAGATGATCCTACACTATACGTTATAGGAAAAATGGAGGACGTCTTGAGAGAACTCAGAGTTCAGGTTAAGCGTTATAATATATTTGAGCACAAAAACGAGATAGCGACTCTGCCACAGACCTTTAAGGATGCAGATGGAATAATTCTGGCAACCACAGTAGAGTGGCTGGGAATAGGTGGATTTATGCAGCAGTTTCTGGATGCGTGCTGGCTGTATGGAGACAAGGAAAAGATAGCAACCACATATATGCAGCCCATTGTAATGTCCACAACCTACGGAGAAAGAGATGCTGAGACCACGCTCACAAATGCGTGGGAAGTGTTAGGAGGTCTGCCTTGCGCAGGCTTATGCGGCTATGTAGAGGATTTGGCTACATTTGAGACAAATAAGGAGTACAACCTTATTATAGAGAAGAAAGCCGAAAATCTTTACAGGACAATATCCCAGAAAATCAGAAGCCTCCCTACAAGCAATCAGGCGGTTAAGCGCAGCGTGTTCAGGACACAGCAGCTTGAGCTTACACCACAGGAAAGCGAGCAGCTCTCTAAATATGTATCAGATGATACCTATGTAAAACAGCAGAAAGAGGATATAGAGGAGCTTGCTTCTATGTTCAAGGACTTGCTTGGTCAGGACAAGGATAAGGAGCAGAACCTGTTTATCAAGGAGCTGGAATCACATTTTACACCATTGGATGATTTTGAGGCGAGCTATTCACTCATTATAGAGGGACTAAAAAATCCATTGTACATAAGAGTAAACGACAGAGATCTGCTTGTGCAGTATGGTAATGAAGAGCAGATTGATGTGGTGGCAAAGCTTAGCATGGAGGTTATGCAGAGTATTGTAGAGGGCAGAATGACCTTCCAGAGAGCCTTTATGACAGGCGAGATGACTGCAAAGGGCAATTTTAAGACCTTAAGGACTCTGGATCAGATATTCCCATTCTAAGGATATACAGCAAAAATAGAAAGGTGGACCATAAAATGAAAGATGATAATTGTATTTTCTGCAAGCTTGCAAACGGACAGATACCGACAAATTCAATATATGAGGATGAGGATTTCAAGGTAATCCTTGATGCAAGCCCGGCTACAAAGGGACATGCACTTATTTTACCAAAAGAGCATTATGCTAATATTTTCGAGATTGATGAGGATGTACTTGCAAAGGCAGCAAGGCTTGCCAAGAAAATCATGACCAAAGAAAAGGATGTCTTAAAGTGTCAGGGTTACAACTTAGTGCAGAACAATGGTGAGGTTGCAGGACAGACTGTATTCCATTTCCATATGCACCTGATACCTCGTTATGCAGAGGATGATAATGATGGAGTTATCGAGTGGAAACACCTTGAGCTTACCGATGATGAATTTAGCGAAATTAAGGATAAAATGTCGATGTAATATGCGTGGTATGGGGCTTAATAAGCCCCATATTCTATATCTACGCCCTTGAATTAAGGCTTATTTAATAGTATAATTTCCACGATTGAATAAATTGAAGAAAAGTTTAAATCAGGAGGACTCTTAATATGGTTAAGTGGAACAATTTGGATACTCTTGCTTCATTCAAGGAACTCTCAGATGTAAAGAGAGTAAACCTTCAGGATGTAATGTCAGGTGAGAACGGAGCAGAGCGAGTAAAGAAATACAGCATCGGGATGGCAGAGGGACTTACATACAACTATGCCGCTAAAGCTGTTGATGATGAAGTACTTGCAGCACTTGAGAAGCTGGCAGAGGAAGCACAGCTGGCAGAGAAGTTTGAGGAGCTTTACAACGGAGCAGTAATCAACACAGGAGAGAATCGTCTTGTTCTTCACCATATGACTCGTGGACAGCTGGGAAATGCAGTAAGCGCAGATGGCGTTGATAAGCGTGCATTTTATGTAGAGCAGCAGGAGAGAATTGCAGATTTTGCAAACAAGGTTCATGCCGGAGAAATCACAAACGCAGCAGGAGAGAAATTCACTACTGTAGTACAGATTGGTATCGGTGGAAGTGACCTCGGTCCTCGTGCAATGTACCTTGCACTTGAGAACTGGGCAAAGAAGAATAATCTCTTTAAGATGGAGGCTAAGTTCATCAGCAACGTAGACCCTGATGATGCAGCAGCAGTTCTTAATTCTATAGATGTAGCACATTCACTTTTCGTACTTGTATCAAAATCAGGTACAACACTTGAGACTCTTACAAATGAGTCATTTGTCAAGGACGCATTAAAGAATGCAGGACTTGACGCATCAAAGCATATGATAGCAGTTACAAGTGAGACATCACCACTTGCAAAGAGCGATGATTATCTTGCAGCATTCTTCATGGATGATTATATCGGAGGACGTTACTCTTCTACATCAGCAGTTGGTGGAGCTGTATTATCACTTGCATTCGGACCAGAAGTATTTGCCCAGTTCCTTGAGGGAGCAGCAGCAGAGGATAAGGTTTCTGCAAACAAGAATGTATTAGAGAACCCGGCAATGCTTGATGCACTTATCGGTGTATACGAGCGTAACGTACTTGGCTATCCTGCAACAACAGTATTGCCATACTCACAGGCATTAAACCGTTTCCCTGCTCATCTTCAGCAGCTTGATATGGAGTCAAACGGAAAGTCTGTTAACAGATTTGGTGAGCCTGTAGATTACCCAACAGGACCAGTTATCTTCGGAGAGCCTGGAACAAACGGACAGCACTCATTCTATCAGCTCCTTCATCAGGGAACAGATATTGTGCCATTACAGTTTGTAGGATTTAAAAACAGCCAGATTGGAACAGACGTAGTAATTCAGGACAGCACAAGCCAGCAGAAGCTCTGCGCAAACGTAGCAGCCCAGATTGTAGCATTTGCATGTGGAAAGTCTGATGACAACAAGAATAAAAACTTTAAGGGTGGACGTCCATCAAGCATTATCATTGGAGACCAGCTCAATCCAAAGACACTTGGTGCTCTTCTTGCACATTTTGAGAACAAGGTTATGTTCCAGGGATTTGTATGGAATATAAACAGCTTTGATCAGGAAGGTGTACAGCTTGGAAAAGTGCTTGCTAAGAAGGTACTTGCACATGAGACAGATGGAGCATTAAAGGAATATAGTGATTTATTAAATATCTAATTAGGGTGTGCAAACTTCACACAATATAGGTACTTAAAAAACCGAAGAACATACAGTGTATTTCTCAGAAAAAATATGAAATTAACCACGGGAGCGAATCGGGGATAGGGTTTACAGGCTTTTATAGCCGTAGACGTTGCCGGGTTTTATGGAACCCCGTGGCAGTTCATATTCTTTTCTGAGAAACAACTGTATGCCCTACGGTCAGCCAAAGTATTGAGTGGGAAGTTTGGGTTATCGTATAATTAAGTAGAGCTGTATTGCTTGT
>CAVFAM010000069.1:0-3721 GCA_963620375.1 Bacteroidaceae bacterium | reverse complement strand
CTGTATTCACTGCATAACTTCCAAATAAACAAGTGGCTTTTCCAAGAACTTTGAGCATTTCATGTTCTTCGTAATTTTCTACTATGTAGCGCAGGATGCTTCTCAAATATTTTTCATCAGATAAGTCCATGTTTTCTGCCTTCTCCTCAAAATAAAGCAAAAGATAAGCCATCTCCGTAGAACCTATACAGCTGTTGTGGTTCACCTCATCCTTTGACATATCCACAGTCAGGGCTATTGCCTGCTTCATCCTCTCTGTATCATTCCTCAGATAGCTTTTCCAGAAAAGGACAAACTGCTCCTGCAGATTCTCATTCAATGCACGGTTCTTCGCCATTTCATCCGCCCACACAGCCTCATCAAGGCTGTTGCTTTGAATCTGACGCAGCACCTTTCTTCTCCACACAAAATATACATACTCCTGCTTAGACAGCAGTATTGTAAAATAGTCCATGGTTTTTCCCATACGCTGTACCAGTGCATCAAGCACAAGCTTGTTTGGTATTTCTCCATTTTGCTCAAACTTTGAGATTGCTTTCTGCGTGATTATATTTTCTCCCAGACTTTCCTGGCTGACATTTCTATCCATACGCATCTGACAGAACATTTTCCCATCAACTGATTTATTTTGCGCTGGTTCTCTGACTGGTTCATAGTCTACTCACCTCTCACAGATTTTATAAATGCCCATATGGAGTCAATCTTCTGAAACTCACTGGAACATATAGCAGTGTAATCAGCTTCTGCACCGTTTACCACACGCTCCTCATTCCCGATGTTTTCTCCGCATCCCCAATATGAGCCATCCCTCTTTTGAATTATCGTGTTATTGTACTGGAATTCATCATTTGGGTCAAGCCTGCCCGTCCAGACCATCTGTACATCCTCTGCTGCCTGAATCGGTTCTGCTATCACTTCCTCATCCCTGACACCACAGTTTCCAGCACTATTATAGCCCCAGGTCCAGACCGTTCCATCCCCAAGCAAGGCTGCATGATTAAACCAGCCACCTGTAACCACTACCGCATCCTCCAAAATCTGCTCTGGCTCCTTCACATAGTATACATCTGAGGACATATAGCCTCCATTGATGTATATGGTTCCCCATGTCCAGACCGTCCTGTCGTTTTTAATGGCGGCTATATCAGCTCTTCCGCAGACCGCATAGCGCACATCCTCCATCAAAAGCTTAGGAGTGCTGACAAAATAATGCTCCCCATTCATGTATTTATCCCATTCAAATTCATCATACTCCTGCAAGGCTCCACAGCCTGCATTTCCAAGCCCATACAGCTTATTATCCTCTGTGAGATAAATCAGAAAGCCTTCTTGGGCAAAATCAATATGGATGACGTTTTCAGCGATTTTTACCATATCATCATGGATGTCATAGTCCTGTGTTCCCTGTCCCAGCTGTCCATAATTATTTCTGCCCCTTCCCCATAATACATTATTTTCATCTATTGTATACACGTTTGTACCAAAATCAATGTTTCTTACATATTCTGGCTCCGTCATCACCACGGGTACAAGGCTATCATCTGCTGTGGCTTCCTCAGTTTCAGCCTCGGAAATAATCGGTGTGTGATACATATCAAACAAGTACCATGCCAGCTTGCCCCTAAGCTGCATCACATTCTGGGTTATGACTGTTATTGTCATAATCGTAGTCAAAACCAGAATAACAATCGTCGGTATCTTCCAGAAAAATGCCTTATATCTTGGCAGCCTTGCATATTTTAACCTGAGATAGTCACGCTCTTTGTCATCACACTCTTTTATATAGATAGTTCTCTGCTCACCAAAGACATAGAAGTATTTCCGATAAATCCCATAGCTTTTTACTGTATATCCGTCATCTGGCAGATAGCCGCAAACCTTTATTCTGCTAATTCTCACAATATATGCTATCAGGTAAAACAAGAATATAACTGCGCAGACAGCTAACAGGCTTCCTCTCTTCCTGACGTTTCCATACATACAAAATCTGTACATGGTAAGGCAGAAAAATAAATAAAATGCCACAAATACAGGATTACACAGCATTTTAATAAAAATTATTTTTCTTGCTGTCCTACTGTAAAATGATTTGACCTGTGTAGCTCCAGCTTTTTCCTCCATCTGTTGACTCATAACATGCCTTCTCTCCTTCATCCCTTGCGCTGCCTTCCTTTCCCACATAGACGATATATTTTTCTCCATCCCATACCGGCGCATATGCCTGGCAAAATCCTCCTGCTCCTTGGTAAGCTCAATAATTTCCCAGTTATAACCACCATTTTCTGTCCTCAAGAGCTGCGGTAGCTGATTATCGAAGGACTGCAAAGCCATATAGCCCTCCTTCTCATTGATAAATGCAAAATCGTATACCACATCATGCATACTTCCCACATCATCCATTTCGATTTGCCGCCAGCTCTGTCCCCCATCTGAGGTATAATAGAGGACAGAATAAACCTGCATCATTGCCTTGTCCGCAGTTGCTAACATGTAGCCTTCCTTTTCGTTTTCTGGAAATGAAATCATGGCATCCCACAAGCCCCTTGACTCGGCAAGGGAATCTGCCAGTTCCTTTTGACTGCTCAAATCCTTTTCCCCTGTGTCCGTTCCCGATAAGAGCTTTGGAAACTGGCTCTCGTAATCTATGTCATATTTTTCCTTATAGGCATCAAATGTCTTATACAGGTCTGCGTAGCCAAGGACTTCAAAGAGATATGGCTCATCCATTTTTATCTGAACGGCAGTGGCATAATACAGATAGTTTTCTTCCCCATCTATGGTAAATGCGTAGCCATCTTGATAACTCTGGAATGACTCTATATCACTGCAATAGACCTTCCACATAATTCCCCACACAGAATTGTCTATATCTCCAGCGAGACGCTTAGCATATACAATCTGGCAGCTGGACTGATATGGTGATGCCTCGTACAGCTCCATGTCAAATCCAGTTGGATTTTCCCAATAATAATATAGTCTTTGCAATGCTGTTTCCGCTGCATCTTTATACAGCGCAGGTCTTTTTATCTTTATCTGCCATGGGTTTTCTGCCTGCACAGCAAGCTCACTGAGTTCCTTTTGAGGATACAGCTCATCAATGGCATTTATCGAAGCCGCATCATATGTGTAGTCAGCCTCCAAATCCACGGACATCATTGAGTCTATTGCCTCCTCATTGTAGATGTCTGGCGGTGTGACACCCTCATATTCATTTACAGGTGCATTACTCTCCTTATAGTCTGTCACCAGCTTTCTGCCCAGAAACAGACCTGAGCAGATGACCTCCAGGGCAAGGACTATAATTGCACACCTGGCAAATACATCCCATTTTCTGTTTTCGTTTACTACCGCATCAATTCTGTGCTTTAGAATCCTCTTGCTGCTGTTCCAATAGGCATTGTAGGTATTTGCCTCTCGTTTCATATTTCTGACAGAATCAATCAAAAACTGCCCATATGCCAGACGCTCCTCCCTGCTTTTGCCTCTCACAACAGCTTCATCACAGGAAATCTCTATATCCTGATAACTCACATAGCGAATCAGATATGCAAGCGGATTGTACCATAGCAGGCAGTTTGCTATAAGCATTGCCAGCTTGTAGCGTGTATCTCCTCTTTTCACATGAAAACATTCATGAAGCAGTATCAGTCTTAAATCTGACTGGTCTTTACAGCTTGCCGGAAGAATAACCGCCGGTCTCACCACTCCAATAACAAAGGGA
>CAVFAM010000068.1:0-2094 GCA_963620375.1 Bacteroidaceae bacterium | reverse complement strand
ATTCTGCCAAGACGTCTCTTTAAGTCTGCCATATCATCTGCCAGACAAAGTATTGCCATAATCTCAGATGCAACTGTGATTACAAAATGGTCTTCCCTTACCATACCATCAGTTTTTGCGCCAAGACCAACAACAATATTTCTAAGGACACGGTCATTCATGTCCATACATCTCTTCCACACAATCTGTCTAGGGTCTATTCCCAGTTCATTTCCCTGCTGGATATGATTGTCAAGAATAGCTGCAAGGAGGTTATTTGCAGATGTAATTGCATGGAAATCTCCTGTAAAATGAAGGTTCAAATCCTCCATTGGAACTACCTGGGCATATCCGCCGCCTGCAGCTCCACCCTTTATACCAAAACATGGTCCAAGGGATGGCTCTCTCAAAGCAATAATTGCTTTCTTGCCAAGCTTGCCAAAAGCCTCTCCCAAGCCTACTGAGGTAGTTGTCTTTCCCTCTCCTGCCGGAGTAGGGTTAATTGCTGTAACAAGAATAAGCTTGCCATCAGGATTATTCTTTGACCTCTCAATTAACTCATCAGAGATTTTAGCCTTATATTTTCCATACAATTCCAAATCATCCTCATCAATGCCAATCGAAGCAGCCACATCCTTAATTGGTAACATCTTAGCTTCCTGTGCTATCTCAATATCTGTTTTCATGTCTTGTCCTCCACTTTTCATAATAAACATTAGCTTTATATATCATTAAATATCATGCCTTTTGCACATAATATATGATAACCTACAGTTCGTCAATAATCGAGCTTAATTCTTCAGTAGTCACAAGGACTGTCCTTGGCTTGGTTCCCTCTTCCGGTCCCACAATGCCAGCCTCCTCAAGCTGATCCATGATTCTTGCAGCCCTGTTAAAGCCTACCTTTAGGTAACGCTGCAGCATACCAATTGATGCCTTTTCCTTGTCAACAATTATCTTTGCAGCCTCCGTGAACAGAGCATCCCTGCCATCATCATCTGCGCTTCCATCAGAAATCGCAACAGTCTGTGATGAAACCTGGGCAGCATTTACTGCATTCTGTATTGCTTCATTTGAAGCACTCTCCCCATTTTTAGCCTTGACATCATCAATGATTGCCGCTATCTCATTGTCAGAGATAAAGGCTCCCTGGATTCTTTGCGGTGTCGGTGCTCCCTGTGGATTAAAGAGCATATCTCCCTTTCCAAGCAGTCTGTCAGCACCAGCCTGGTCTAAAATAATTCGGCTGTCTGTTGCAGTTGATACCGCAAAAGCTATTCTGCTAGGCATATTTGCCCTGATTATACCAGTGATGACATCAGCAGAAGGTCTCTGGGTCGCAATAATAAGGTGGATACCGGCAGCTCTTGCAAGCTGGGCAAGACGGCAGATTGCAGTCTCCACATCCTTTGATGCAACCATCATAAGGTCAGCAAGCTCGTCTACTATAACGACGATTCTCTCCATCTTCTTAGGACGTTCCTGTCCCTCTGGCACCTCCATTTTTTCAATCTTCTCATTATAGCCATTGATTTCACGGACATTTGCATCGGCAAACTTATTATATCTGTCTGACATTTCGTTCACTGCCCAGTTCAGCGCTCCCGCTGCCTTTTTAGGGTCTGTGACAACCGGAATCAGAAGGTGTGGTATGCCATTGTATACACTAAGCTCAACCACCTTAGGGTCAATCATGATAAGCTTAACCTCGTCAGGTCCTGCCTTATAGAGTATGCTGGTTATAATTGTATTGATACACACTGATTTACCGGAGCCTGTAGAGCCTGCAATCATAAGATGAGGCATCTTTGCAAGGTCTGCAACAACTACCTTTCCTGCTATATCCCTGCCGAGAGCAAATGTAATCGGCGATTTCTTGCTCTTAAACTCCTGTGACTCCACCAGATCCCTGAAAGGAACAGTGACATTCTGGGCATTAGGAACTTCTATTCCAACTGCCGATTTGCCTGGAATAGGGGCTTCAATTCGTACATCTGTAGCCGCAAGGGCAAACTTAATATCATCTACGAGGTTGACAATTTTGCTGACCTTTACTCCAAGCTCAGGCTGCACCTCATATCTGGTGACAGTAGGTCCACAGCAGTAGTCTGTAAC
>CAVFAM010000067.1:1886-2670 GCA_963620375.1 Bacteroidaceae bacterium | reverse complement strand
GCCTTTACAATATTTGCCATCTTTTTCCTCACCGGAAAGCGCAATGCAAGATGATACTTGATAGCATCTTTCCAAATTAAAAGTTTAAGATATCGGTAAACTTCTTTTTTAGGAAATATCTGTACTCCGGATGGTCTTCGCTTGAATTATATTGCTCCACAATCGTTTTGCGAAGCCATTCCTTTCTCGATTCGCTGCTGATAAAGTCCTTGTATCTGACAATAACGATTTTTCCCGTTCTTTCAGCTTCAATCAGCTCCTCATAGGCATCTGTTATATACTCGCAGGAATCAACATCTGTATTTTCAGCAGAGACATAGGCATTCGGAATCTGTATATCTATTCCGTCGTAAGGCTCAATCTTATCACACATATAGATATAGCCCTGCACACCCTTGTAAGTGTCTTCTAAGGCATTTGGATAGTACTCTTCAAAACGAAGCCTGCCGTCCTTTTCAAATCCATAGGAGCCCCACTTTGACCATATGCCAGAGTAGTCAAACTTTTCCTCTTTGCATAGCTTTTCAACTGCGTTGCTTAAGTATACAAGTACATTTTCCCTCTTATCAGAGAAATATATCAGAGGGGTGTTGTGATTTGATATTCTGGGTTCTAAAATCTTGATGTTTGCTGTGCTTGATGCGTGATAGAATACCATTATTTTCCTCCTGTGGTGTCTTTATCTGGATGTTCGTGTTTTCTTAGAATTGGTTTTGCTAATCGTTTTTGTACAAACTGGAAGTTATTTAGAACTTTTTCACAGACTCTCCATTCTCATCAATCT
>CAVFAM010000067.1:0-1876 GCA_963620375.1 Bacteroidaceae bacterium | reverse complement strand
CCACTGGCTCTCCGTCCGCATTAATCGCTCCTTCAAGCCATGCCATAATACCAAAGTTACAAAATGGACAAGTTATTGTTTCCTTATAGACTTCTCTCTCACAACGAGGGCATGTAACATATTCTTCATTTTTTATATCCTGCATATTCTTGTTCTCCTTTACATACTCCGATTTATCAGTTACTTTTTATAATTCCAACAGTTCTACATTCTATAAAAAACTGTTTCATCATTCATAGAGCGAATCCAGCGTGAGCAACAAAGCATCTTCATCTTTCAGATTTTCTACCCATTCTGTGTAGCCAGATAATGAAAAGAATATATATTTTGAGACTTTATATTTTGCAGCGATAACTTTTCCTCTTCTGACCAAAGTTTCATAAACACCTTTATCAATCTTTTCATTCTTAAATTTGCACTCTCCAATAACCGCTTTTTTATCGATATCCGATATGCCGACAACATCTATATCCGCAGACTGCGCTCTTACATTACCACTCTTGTCGGTAATATTTTCCACGCCCCACCAACAGCCTACTGAAGTGAGAAAACAACCATATTCGCCTGTTATTCCCTTTTTCAAAGTATAATATCTGCACATTTCTTCAAATACCGTTCCCATAAAAGAATGCAAAACCGGCTTGACCGCCTTTTGATAATAAAGCTCTCCCTGCCCCATCTCAATTACACTCGTGCCCTTTGGAATAAACTCATACCAGAACTTAAACATATAGTCTTTTAAAACATATTGTGTTTTCTTTTTATTCTTTTCCTCTGTGATACATTTTTTCTTCTCAACCAGTCCAACATTAATCAGTTTATCCAAGGAATATAATACGGTCTGTTCTTTTTCACCAATTTTTCCTGCAATCGTATTAAGTGTGTTTTCTCCTGACGCAATCTGCTCTACAATGTTATTTACAATTGAAATATCTGCAAATTCCTGTGTCAACAAATTTCTGGTTTCATCATACAAATATCCGTCTGTCTGGAAAAAAAGTCTTACAATATTTTCATCAATACTTTTTGTCGCATCAATCATCGATAAATACTTTGCTACACCTCCGGTAATACCATAGCAGATTGCTTTATCTTCATTTGAATAGTTTGGGACAAATTTAGCCGCGTCCAGATAATCAAATGCCTCCAGCTTAATCTGGGAATCTCTTCTTCCAAAAAGAGGACTCTTTTCACTAAGAACTTTCTTTTCCATAAAGCTTAGTGCCGAACCACATAAAATGATTTTTAAATTTTTATCCTTCCAGATTGTATCAATATATTTCTGTATGATTGATAAAAGAGCCTCGTCCTTTTCTGCCCAATATGGTAACTCATCAATCACAAGTAACAGCTTATCATTTCCAATGTTTTTATCAATAAAATCAAAGACTGCTTCCGTTGTATGGAAGCTTATATCTCCCATCCCCGGCATCATCAAATCTACTACCTGTTTGGAAAATAATTCTAAATTTCGATTCTTTCCAACCTTTGTCGCTGTATAAAATATAGTTTTTTTATCTTTGACAAATTCTGCAATAAGTGTGGACTTACCTATACGTCTACGCCCATATATCACGGTCATTCCAATTCCGTCTTTGTCATAGAACTCTTTTAGAGATGCTAATTCTCTTTCTCTACCAATAAACATATAAAGCGCCTCCATTTATTCAAATCTTTTTTGTTCAAATTGATTTTAACAAAATATTTCTGAATTAAATTTAGCATATAATTTTATATATGGCAATTATTTTTCCTTACAAATTGGAAGTCCCCAAGTTGGGGATGATTTGCATCTGTAATCCATTCGTCCTCAACCTGAGGACAAATCACTGCATCAGGGTACATCTCATAAAAGTATCTCCGTCACAATTATCAC
>CAVFAM010000066.1:1167-3283 GCA_963620375.1 Bacteroidaceae bacterium | reverse complement strand
TGCCTGTGGAGCGTCAATTTTTGAGAAACACTTTACTCTCGACCATGACCTTCCAGGGCCAGATCACTGGTTCTCTGAAACGCCGGAAAGCCTAAAAGAGTGGGTAGCCAGTGTTAGAGAAGCTTATACCATGCTCGGTAGTCCTGAATTGAAGCCGACTGATGTTGAGATGAAGAACAGGGTAGAGTATCATCGTTCCATTACTGCAGCTTGTGATATCAAAGAAGGAGATACTATTACTGAGGATTGCCTCTGCATGAGAAGACCCGGTGATGGCTTGCCTGCTAGCAAATGGGATGAGGTTGTTGGAAGTAAGGCGCTTAGGAATATTGAAAAGAATGTTCAACTAAGGTCAGGTGATTATCAGTAATGAATGTAGAAGAATTTCAGAAGCTCTTTACAGAATTAACGGATATGAGGAAAAATGATTTTCATCCGTTAGTCTGGATGAATGGAGAGCCGGAAATTGGTAAAAATGTGTATATTGGTGGAATGTCCGAGGTATATGCTAAAGGTGCAAAAGTTGTTATCGGAGATAACTGTGATATAGCTTCCTTTGTAGTTATTAATTGCTCGGATTCTCACAAGAAAACCATTGGTATTTCTGATGAGATTGAACGCAAGGATATTACTCTGGAAAACAATGTTTATGTGGGAACACAAAGCTTTATTGGTGGCGGCGTACACATTGGCCACCATTCTGTGGTTGGCGCAGGGACGATTGTAAGACAAGGATATTATCCTCCGTATAGCCTTATTGTGGGTAATCCTGCTATATGTAAGCCTGGATATTATACGAACAAATGTTCTGCGGGGGGGGGCAGAGTAGCTCTCGCTGTTAATGTGCAGCAGGTTGCTGCATGAGAATATTGTGTTTGTATAATAATGACTGTGCATTACGTTTATTCCACTGGCTTGAGTCAATTGGACATGAGTGTGTCTATCTGAAAGAAAAGATAGATGTTGGCTGGCTGAAAAAGCAGAACATCGAGCTGGCGGTAAGTTATACCTATAGCAAGATAATTAAGCGCGAAGTTATAGAACTACTTAATGGAAATATTGTAAATATCCACAATTCCTATCTGCCATTTAATCGCGGTTCGGACCCTAATATGTGGAGTCTCGTTGATGATACTCCACGAGGTGTGACGCTTCATTTTATCGATGAAAAGCTTGATAAAGGACTTGTGATAGACCAGATTTTGCTTCCGCAAGTTGATTGCAGTGTTGCAACGTTGAAAAGTACATACAATGAACTTGACAATGCTGCGTTTGAACTGTTCAAGGTATCATTTGCAAACTATTCACATTGGAATGATATGGAAAAGATGGTTGTGGGCTTAGGTTCTTATCATTCCGATAAAGATGGTGATAGGCTAAGGAAGTGTATCGAATCGTATGATATGACGGTATCCGATTTTTTAGAAAGGGTTAGGCTAGCTGATGACAAACAAAACTCTATTAATCAGAGCTGATGGTAATGCGAATATTGGTGCTGGGCATGTCATGCGGTGTATGTCTATTGGCAAGGCTGCTAGAGAGTTAGGCCTTGATGTATGCTTTGTTACTGCTGACAAGTCGTTCTTGTCGGTTATAGAGGAAAGCCAGTTTAGAGTTCATATCCTTAACTCTGATTATAAGAAGATGGAGGATGAACTGGAGTTACTTCTTCCTATCCTCGAAAAAGAAAATCCGGATGTTATGCTTTTAGATAGCTATTATGTTACTTCGCATTATATGAATGAATTAAGGATACTAAGCTAGCGTATATTGATGATGTTCTATCATTTCCTTATCCAGTAGATGTTATTGTTAACTATAATATTTATGCTTCAGAGGAAGAGTACAGGCATCTTTATAACGAATATCAGGTTCCTAAGCTGATGCTTGGATGTGGATATACTCCCTTACGCGAGGAATTCCAGACTGGTAGAGTGATAAAGGTTAAGGCCGAAATTAAGAATATACTGTTCTCAGCAGGTGGTGCAGACCCTGAACGTATCGCACTTAGGTTTGTTCAGGCAGTCGTTTCAAACAAAGATTTAAAAGGTATCAATTTTCATGTAGTGTTGGGCAGCTTCGAGCCTGATAAGGATGCGATTGAGAAGATTAGTGC
>CAVFAM010000066.1:0-1157 GCA_963620375.1 Bacteroidaceae bacterium | reverse complement strand
ACTTTATATGAGTTATGTGCCTGTGGCGTGCCAACTATCACATATGTATTGGCTGATAACCAGGTTCCGGGGGCTAAAGCATTTTTTGACCTGGGCATTATGATTAATGCTGGGGATGACAGAACCGATGAGGATTTGATTGGGAATATTATAAATGAAATTTTCAAATTAATGCCGGATAGATTTCATAGAAGACAAATGCAAGTGATGGGCTTAAAAAATATTGATGGCATGGGTGCTGAGAAAATAGTACGGGAGTTGATATAGAATGAAAAAGGTATTAGTAGTTGCTGCTCATCCGGATGATGAGTTATTAGGTGTTGGTGGTACAATAAGAAAATTGGCTAACCTGGGCGTTGAATGCCGTGCAGTTATTATTGGTGAGGGTATAACATCCCGTGCTGACAAAAGAGCTGAGGCTGATTTTGATGAGTTGAAGGAATTGCAGAAAGATGCAAAGGCAGCAGCTGAGAAGGTTGGCTATGCTTCTATTGATTTCTGTGAACTGCCTGATAACCGATTGGATAGCATGGATTTGTTAGATGTTATTAAGGTTGTTAGCAAATATGTAGATAAATATCAGCCAGACACAATTTTCACACATCATCATGGTGATTTGAACATTGACCACAGAATTGTATGTGAGGCTGTTCTTACAGCATGCAGACCTGTGGGAGACTATGTTGTTGAAAGAATTTACTCCTATGAAACTGCATCTTCGACTGAATGGAACTATACTTATGGTGAACCTTTTACACCGACAGTTTTCTTTGATGTCACGGATACGGTAGAAGCAAAAATTGAAGGTATGAACTGCTATAGGAGCGAGAGCGCCGAGTATCCTCATCCTAGGAGTGCTAAGGCACTTAGGGCGTTGGCTTCTTACAGAGGTAGCAATGTTGGCGTGGAGATGGCTGAGGCTTTCGTGTCGCTAAGAGAAGTTCATAGATAAGGCTTAGAATATAGGAGAGGTGTAGGTATGCTAAATGATAGAAAATTCATTGTATTTGGGATTGACCATTATAATCCTCTTGGTATTATAAGGGCCTTAGGGAATAAAGGTATAAAATCCGATTATATTTGTATAAAAGGGAAAGCTCCGGTTGCATCATCGAGCAAATACATTGATAAAATTTGGAGAGTTGACGATTATAGGC
>CAVFAM010000065.1:0-3094 GCA_963620375.1 Bacteroidaceae bacterium | reverse complement strand
GAGTGTATTTTCAGAGATTATGATATTCTAAGAGATTATAATATTCTAATAGTAAGGTTATAAATTAGAGATAATTACTCCAACGATGTGCGTGTATGTTTGGGCTTAAAATGGAAATAGTATGTGTGTAAATAGTCAGCAATATAAGTCGTGGAAGGAGAAACATATGGCATATTTAGAAATCGAAAAAGTCCTGGGCAGGGAGGTTCTCGACTCAAGGGGGAATCCGACGGTGGAGGCTGAAGTATATCTCTATGATGGTACTGTGGGCAGGGGAATCGCTCCATCCGGGGCATCAACTGGAGAGTTTGAGGCACTTGAGCTTAGGGATAAGGATGAGAAGAGGTATCTGGGCAAGGGTGTGCAGAATGCGGTTGACAATATTAACACTGTGATTAATACACGTCTTGAGGGGATGGATGCGTCTGATATATATGCAGTTGATAGGGCTATGAGGGAGGCAGATGGAACTGATGATAAGTCGAAGCTT
This sequence comes from Bacteroidaceae bacterium, assembly GCA_963620375.1. Classification (GTDB taxonomy): domain Bacteria; phylum Bacillota; class Clostridia; order Lachnospirales; family Lachnospiraceae; genus Roseburia. Next base: position 2,604 of record CAVFAM010000065.1, on the reverse strand, counting down.
GGTGCAAATGCTATCCTTGCTGTGTCGATTGCTGCATCTGATGCGGCAGCTAAATCCCTTGACATTCCTCTTTACAGATTTATAGGAGGTCTGGCGGCTACGACCATGCCTGTGCCTATGATGAATATTATAAATGGTGGTGCTCATTCTAAAAATTCTATTGATTTTCAGGAGTTTATGATAATGCCTGTGGGTGCCTGCTGTTTTAAGGAAGCTTTAAGGATGGGGGCTGAGGTATATCATTCTCTGGCAAAGGTCTTAAATATGAAGGGCTTATCTACAGCGGTTGGCGATGAGGGTGGCTTTGCACCTGATTTTGATACGGTGGAGGACGTCTTGGATACCATAACAGAGGCTGTAAAGCAGGCTGGTTATGAGTGCGGCAGGGACATATGCTTTGCCCTTGATGTGGCTGCAAGTGAGTGGAAGCCGCTACACAAGGAGGGAATGATGGCGGCTGAGCATGAGATTACCAGACAGGTATCATATCATATGCCAAAGAGTGGACGGGATTATTCTTCGGAGGAGCTTATAGATATGTACAAAAAGCTTATAGAGAAATATCCTATTGTATCTATTGAGGATCCGCTTGATGAGGAGGACTGGAAAGGCTGGCAGAAGATTACCTCTGAGCTTGGAAAGAGGGTACAGCTTGTGGGAGACGATTTGTTTGTCACTAACACAAAGCGCCTGTCAAAGGGAATAGACAATGGCTGTGGCAATTCCATTCTTATAAAGGTAAATCAGATTGGCTCTGTATCGGAGGCGCTTGATGCAATCAAGCTGGCGCACAGGGCTGGATATACAGCTATTGCTTCCCACCGCTCTGGTGAGACTGAGGATACCACAATAGCAGACCTTGCTGTGGCGATGAACTGTGGGCAGATAAAGACTGGCGCACCATGCAGGAGCGAGAGGGCAGCCAAGTACAACCAGCTCCTTAGAATTGAGGAGATGCTGGGGGAAGCCGCTTCCTATCCGGGGCTTGGGGCATTGGGAAAGTAGCATATTATAAGAAAAGCACAAGTTTATAATTATTTTATAATTTTTATTAGCACTCACACTTGACGAGTGCTAATAATGGTGCTATAACATAATCAACAAAAGAAAACAAATAAAATTTGAAGGAGGAAGGACATATGTTAATGCCTAGTATTTTTGGAGAAAACTTATTTGATGATATTTTTGATGGTGACTTTTTCAGACCAGCAGCTGGAAGCAATAGATATAGCAACGCAAATGCAGCAGTTATGAAAACTGATGTCAGAGAAAATCAGGACAGCTTTGATATTGATATTGACCTTCCAGGATATAAAAAGGATGATGTAAAGGCAGAGCTTAAGGATGGTTACATGACCATCACAGCCGAGAAGAATGACAGCAATGAGGAGAAGGACAACAAGGGCAATTACATCAGAAGAGAACGTTTTTATGGAACCTGCAGCAGAAGCTTCTATGTAGGAGAGGATGTTACAGAGGAAGACATAAAGGCTAAGTTTGAGGATGGAATCTTAAAGATTAACGTTCCTAAGAAGGAGAAGAAAGAGGAGATTCCTCAGAAGAAATATATCAGTATTGAAGGCTAGATTGCTTGAAGGTTCTGGCGCACGGCGGTTTTTAAATAAGCGGTTGTGCGCCAGAATAGTATAAAAATATCATAATGCTAATAATTGGATTTTTTCTTCATATTATTAGTGAAAAAGTCCAAACAACAAAAATAAATATAAATATATATATAACCAACACAACAGGGAGGTGTGGAAATGAACATACAGAAATTTACTCAGAAATCAATAGAAGCAGTCAACGACTGTGAGAAGCTTGCATATGATTATGGCAATCAGGAGATAGAACAGGAGCACTTGTTACTGGCGCTTCTGGAGCAGGAAGATGGACTGATTTCTAAACTGATAGAAAAGATGGAGATTGACTTACATCATTTTACCGAGAATGCCCGCCGCCATCTTGAGGCAAGAACCAAGGTCAGCGGTGCCGGTCAGCTATATGTGGGCAAGGATTTGAACAATGTACTTATCCATGCAGAGGATATAGCAAAATCAATGGGAGACGAATATGTGTCTGTTGAGCATCTTTTCCTCTGCCTGCTCAAATATCCTAACAAGGCTATGAAGGAGCTTATCAAGGAGTACGGACTTACCAAGGATCGTTTCCTCACAGCCCTTTCAACAGTAAGAGGAAACCAGAGAGTCACAAGCGATAATCCGGAGGCTACATATGATACCCTCGAAAAGTACGGCTACGATATGGTGGAGAGAGCCAGAGAGCAGAAGCTTGACCCTGTAATCGGCAGGGATGATGAAATCAGAAATGTTATCCGTATCTTATCGAGAAAGACCAAGAACAATCCAGTTTTAATCGGTGAGCCTGGCGTAGGTAAAACCGCAGTAGTTGAGGGACTTGCCCAGCGTATAGTAAAGGGTGATGTGCCAGAGGGCTTAAAGAATAAGAAGCTTTTTGCTCTTGATATGGGTTCTCTTGTAGCCGGTGCAAAATACCGTGGTGAGTTTGAGGAGAGACTCAAGGCTGTTCTCGAGGAGGTCAAAAGCTCTGAGGGACAGATAATCCTCTTTATAGATGAACTTC
>CAVFAM010000064.1:0-5444 GCA_963620375.1 Bacteroidaceae bacterium | reverse complement strand
GCTTGGCTTGGCTTGGCTTGGCTTGGCTTGGCTTGGCTTGGCTTGGCTTGGCTTGGCTTGGCTTGGCTTGGCTTGGCTTGTGCGCCCATATGTTCATTTAATTTTTGGAAAACTAAAAAATATAAGATATCTGGTATCAGAATATGCCATAGGTGTGAAATCTATGGCTTGTTTTGGTACCTTTTTTGTTGCCATGAATCATAAGAGGCTGAATGTGGCAGCTTCGACTGGCTATGACATGGCGAAAGGAGGATGGCTATGACATGAGAATCATGCTGGTAGATGATGAAAAGCTTAGCCGTCAGGGGATGGCTGTGGAGCTTTACAAAATATATCCGTCCGTACAGATAGACGAATATGATGATGGTACTCCTGCGTGGTATGCAATACAGCAGGATAATGGATTCGACCTTGTGATTGCTGATATGAGTATGATAACGATGGATGGCTTGGAGCTGGCGGAGCGGATACACGAAAAGTATCCGGATATGCAGATACTCTTTCAGACGGGCGAATCGGAAAGAACACTAAGGCAGATGGGAGTACAGGTGGAAAGATGTCTGTTAAAGCCGGTATTTGGACCGGAACTGAAAGAAACGATTGACAATCTTTCCGCCTTACCACCATTTGAGATAAAACCGGAACAGGTGCAGACAGAAGAATATACAATACAGACATCAAAGAAGGCAAGAGGCTTTTTTAGCAGACTGCTTCAAAGATGTTAGAAGAAAGGAATGAGGAATATGAAAGGATTAAAAATGACAGCCAAGCGTATCCTTACGGGTGTGCTTACAGCGGCAATGGTTGTTACCTCGGTAAATCTGCCGGGAATGGTAACAAGTGTTCAGGCAGCAACAGTCTACGATAACACAACTACAGCACTGTCGGAACTGGCAGGCAGTACAGGCTTGAAGATTTACAGACTGACATCTGCGGATGCAGGCAAAGAACTGACAGACGGTATCTACTATGTAGATGAAGATTTGACATTTACAGGAGCAGACAGCACAAGCAGTAGTCAGGCTGGCGGCAACGGATTAAAGATTGCAGATGGTGCAACGGTCTATATCTATATAGCAGAGGGAAAGACCTTAACTGCGACTGGTGGTAAAGGATACGCCGGTACAACAGGAGCAAATGGAACTCAAGCAAAGGCTAACATTGGTAATAACGCTTATAAGGGTATAACATTTACTTCAATAACCAGTTATGAAAATGGAACAGGAGGTGCAGGTGGCAGCGGAGCAACCGGTGGTGGTGCTGCAATTTATGTTCCGATGAGTTCCAAAATAGCAATTTTGGGAAATGGTTCCTTAAATGCAACCGGAGGAACAGGCGGTAATGCCGGTAATGGGCAGAATGGGCAAAAAACAATATATAGCAAGATAGCTTGGCGAACTCTTAGCCAAGGCTCAAGTGTATCTGAAAAATCAACAACAAATAACATTGGTTTAACTCTATCTTGTTCAGGTACTAATACTAATAAAACGGGTACCGTAATAGATGAGACGGTTACTATTGGTGGTGTCGGAGGAAGCGGCGGCGGCGGTGCTGCCGGAGGTGGTGCTGGTATCGGAACCAATGGTGCAAATGGTAATACTGGTGCCAATGGTGTCATCGGAAATGCTGATGTTGATACCCAAAACTATGTAGATAAAGTTGCAGGAAATTCTGCTACAACTACTGTATCTGCCAGTGTATCAGGTCAGGTATATATTGGAAATGTGACTGTCAATGCAACAGGCGGAGCTGGTGGCTCGGCAGGAAGCCAGCAGGCGGTAGTAGCTAAGCATCAGCATAATTTTTCATATTGGGAGACAAATGATTCTACCACTTATTCTGGTACGTTCTGGGTACAGGATGGTCAGTCCGGTGGTGGTGGAGGAGCTGGCGGAACTGGTGCTTCTATAGGAAATGGCGGTCAAGGTGGCGGTGGAGGAGCCGGAGGAGACGCAGGTTCTTGTAGGACAAAAGATGCTTATGCTGAATGTGAGGCAGGATATGCTCCGGAGTCTGTGCGTGGAGCAAATGGTAACGCAGGTACAAGTGGTACAGGAAGCTCATCAACTTTAGGAGATACACAGTATCCATACAATAATATTACATTTACCAATTTAACATCAGTGAATACGAAGTATTACTTAACAAAACCAAGTACATTTACAGCACCGGATTATTCTGTAAGTGAGAACCAGATATTTGTAGGCTGGAAAGTGACTACTCCTGCGGTAGCATTACCGGAAGCCTTCGGTGAGACAGCAGATACACAGCTTACAACAGCAGATACAATCATTCTGGCAGGAACAGAGGTTTCCACAGCAGGAATTTATGGAAATATTACATTAGAGCCTTACGCAGTAAGTCATACACATAGCTGGACTTATGAGACAGACAGCACCGATAGCAGCAAAGTGTATGCTTGGTGTGTTGGTGAAGAAAATGCAGATGCCTGCCCATATAACGGAGAGGAAAAGAAACTTACACTTTCTCTTGACGCAGAGGGCAAAACATACGACGGAAATGCTTATAACGGTGCGACAGTAGAGGATAAAATTACATCTGTTACAAAGGCAACCGCAGGCAATGTTACATATTATAAGGCAGACAGTGACGGAAACAAGACCGGTTCTGCAATAGCAGCTCCCGTCAATGCAGGAAAGTATGTGGCAGAGGTGACAGTAAGTGACGGAAGTAAATCTGCTTCAGCAACAAAGATGTTTGAGATTGAAAGAGCAGACCAGACAGCAAACGTTTCTATGTCCGGCTACGAATATGGAAAAACAGTAAGCACACCTGATGTTTCAGGTGCAAAGGAAAGTCCGTCTGTTACCTATTATTATTCGACAGAGGATAAAAACACAGACGGAACAGAATGGAAAGATATTAAGAATGATACATTAGAGCCGGGAACTTACTATATGTATGCTGTATTAGCACAGACAGATAATTACAATACATATACAACAGCTCCGGTCAGCTTCACAGTACAAGGAAGTGATATGTCAGGTGTTACAGCAGCAGATGTGACAAAGACATATGACGGAAGCAGCTATGGTATCACTGTTAATACAGGCAGTATTCCAAATGCAACTGTAACTTATGGAACAGAGGCAGGAACATATGACCTCACAGATTGCCCTGCTTATAAGAATGTAGGAACTTATACTATTTACTATAAGGTAGAGGCAAGAGGTTATAATTCATTTACCGGTTCAGCGACAGTTACAATCACAAAGAAATCGGTAACTGCTACTGTAACAGCAAAGAATAAAACTTATGACGGAACTACAGATGCAACCATAAGCGCAGAAATATTAAGCGATGATTTAATTTCTGGTGACAGCATTACAATCAAGGGTATCACAGGTACATTTGAGGATAAGAACGCAGGAACAGATAAAAAGGTAACAGTAGACAGCTCTAATGCTGAATTTACCGGAACTGGTGTCGATAACTATGATATTAAGATTCCAGCAGAAACTACAGCTTCTATTATGAAAGCCAAAGGCAGTATTACAGATATTTCTGATATCTCAAAGACTTATGATGGAAGTGCAGTGACAGCCCCAACATTTACCACAGCAAATGACAGAGGCGCAGATGATGCTAATGTTACTATCGAATATAAGAAGCAGGGTGCAGAGGACAGCACTTATACATCAGAGGCACCAAAGGATTACGGCAAGTATGTAGTCCGCATTGCGGTTAAAGCAGATGATAACCACGAAGCTGTCACAATCACCAAAGATTTTTCTATTCACAAGAAGGAAATGATAGTTTCCGCAGAGGGTTACACAGGAACTTATGACGGACAGGCATACGGCATTACAGTAAATGTGACAGAGCCAGCCGACAATGCAGCTTCTAATGTAAAGGTTGTTTATGGCACAAAAGACGCAGATGGTAAGATTACATACAGTGAGAATCCAGTAACATACAAGGATGCTGGAGAATACACAGTTTACTACAAAGTAACAGCAGACAACTATGAGGATGCCGAAGGCAGTGAAGTAATTAAGATTGCACCAAAGACGGTAAGCCTTGTATGGTCTGACACAGAAATTACTTATGACGGCAAGACACATAAGCCTACAGCAAAGGTAAATGAGGATGACATCATCGATTCTGACAGCGTAGAGGTTACAGTAAGTGGAGAGCAGAAGAATGCTGGCAGTGCATATACAGCAAAGGCAGTATCACTTGATAATGGCAACTATGTATTATCCAAACTTACAGAGGATGTTGCAATAACATTTGTAATAAAGCCAGCCACTGTTACAGTAACAGTCGGTAGTGCAACAAAGCATATTGGCAAAAATGACCCTGTATTTACATATAAGGCTGTGGGACTTGTATCAGGTGAGACCTTAGAGGATATTTCACTTACAAGGTCTGAGGGCGAAGCAGCAGGAGATTATGATATTATTGCAACAGCAAAGGATGGTTCCAATGCAAATTATGATGTGACATTCGTAGCAGGAAAGCTTACAATCGAGAATCATGTAGCTGTAAAGGATGAGGCAAAGGCTGCAACATGTACAGAAACAGGTCTTACAGAAGGAAGCCACTGCTCAGTATGCGATGAGGTTCTTGTGGAACAGACTGTAGTAGAAGCATTAGGACACGACTGGTCTGAATGGGTTAAGGTTGGAAACCGTGAGAAGTCAACCTGTAGCAGATGTGGTCAGGTAAAATACAGAAATATCGACAGCTCGGATACAGGAAGCATTGAAAAGGATGCAGAGGTAACGCCTGATTCACCGGTTAAAGAGGCTGTACTTGAAAATAGCAAGTCAGAGCTTATGACAGCAGATGGCATTTTCACAGCAGAAGATAAGTCTGCTATTGAGAGCGGTGCGGATGCAAGAGTATGGCTTGAGATTTCTGCAGCTACAGATATATCTGATTCAGATAAGAAGAACGTGGAAGCAGAAGCTCAAAAGATTATGGGCAGTGACATATCAAAGGTGGTGTACTTTGACGCAGATTTATTTAAGTCAGTCACAAAAGACGGAACAACCACAAAGTCACAGATTACAGAGCCGGGCACAGATATTGAGGTATCCGTAAGCCTTCCTGAGAGTCTGGTGCAGGCAGACAGTACCATATCAAGAGCATATAAGATTATCAGGCTTCATAATGGAGAGGTAGACAGCTTTGATGCAGCATTTGACAAGGAAACTGGAACACTCACATTTAAGACTGACAGATTTTCAACTTATGCGATTGCATTTACTGACACACAGCATGTAACAGGCATCACAGTCACACCGGCTAGTAAGACACTTACCAAGAAGGGCGAGACCGTACAGCTTACAGCAAGTGTAACACCGGATAATGCAGCGGATAAGAAAGTGACCTGGACTTCAAGTGACAGCAGTGTTGCCACAGTAGATGAAAATGGACTTGTGACAGCAGTTGCAGACGGAACAGCTATCATTACT
>CAVFAM010000063.1:4341-6633 GCA_963620375.1 Bacteroidaceae bacterium | reverse complement strand
AAGCAGAACAATTATCCAAGCCAGTTATCAGGTGGTCAGCAGCAGAGAGTTGCAATTGCAAGGGCGCTTGCTACAAAGCCTGAAATCATATATTTTGATGAGCCTACATCGGCTCTTGACCCTGAGCTTATAGGTGAGGTGCTTACTGTCATGAGACAGCTTGCAGCAGAGGGTATGACTATGCTTGTTGTCACCCATGAGATGAATTTTGCCAGAAATGTATCAAACAGGGTTGTTTTTATGGATGATGGCAAAGTATTAGAGACAGCAGAATCAAGAGAATTCTTTGAAAATCCAAAGGAGGACAGAGTAAAGGAATTCCTTAAAAATATTACATCACAGCATGACGCATAAGGAGGAAACATGAAGAAAAAAATAATCAGCTTAATGATGGTAATGACTATGACTTGTGGACTTTTTGCAGGATGCGGAAGTGACAAGGCTTCAAATGATGTGGCTGCAGATGCAGGCACAGAGAGCAGCAGTGACACAGCTTCTGACAGCAGCTCAGATGACTTACTTAGCACAATCAAGGAGCGTGGTTACATCACAGTAGCCATGGAGGGAACCTGGGCACCATGGACTTACCATGATGAGGATGACAATCTGGTAGGCTTTGACGTAGAGGTGGCAAAGGCTGTAGCAGACGAGCTTGGCGTGGATGTACAGTATCAGGAAGGTGAGTGGGATGGACTTCTCGCCGGTGTCCAGTCAGGACGTTATGATATTATGGTAAACGGCGTTGGCTACACAGAGGAGAGAGCACAGGCCTATACTTTTTCTGACCCATACTGTTACAACAAGACAGCTCTTATCGTAAGAGGTGACAATGAGGATATCAAGTCTCTTGAGGATTTGAATGGCAAGACAACATGTAACTCAGCAAACAGCACATATCAGCTCATTGCAGAGGAATATGGCGCAAATGTTCTCGATGTGGAGACTCTTGACGGTACTTTGGAGATGGTTCTTGCAGGAACAGACAGAGCAGATGCTACTCTTAATGCAGAGGCTTCATTCCTTGATTACATGAATGCACATTCGGATGCAAACTTAAAGATAGTAGACTACTATCCAGAGTCTGAAAAGGTATGTATCATCATGCCAAAGGGCGATTCAAGCGACTCATTAAAAGAAGCAATCAACTCAGCTATCGAAAAGCTTCGTGCAGATGGTACTTTGTCAGAGCTTTCTAATAAGTACTTTGGCGGAGATATTACAGCGGAATAAATTCAGCTTTGCGGTTTTTAAATACTGTATAGTATTTGAAGCCGCAATTTTTTATTATTTGGGCGGTTTTGTCAAATTCATAGGCAACATATTCAGGCACATGGGCGTCTGCCCCCATGGTGATTATCTCGCCACCCAGCTCACGATACCTTTTTATAATGTTCTCGGTTGGATTTGGATGGCCAAGCCCATATTTAAAGCCGCCAGTGTTTACCTCGATTCCCTTGCCTTGTGAGATAAGCTGGGTCAAAATCTCATCGATTATATCCTTAAACTTTTCATATGTATAAAATTCATTTTTATTTGGACCATACCTGACCACATAGTCGATATGACCATAGACATCGAAATCCACACCAGAATTGATGTTTTCAAGCACAGACTCAAAATATTCCATATAGGCTGCATCCTCATTTCTTCCTGCGAAAAACTCAGGATAGTAAGGGTCCATGTGGTTTACAACATGAGAGGAGCCGATTATAAAATCAAAAGGGTATTTCTGAGCCACAGCCAGATTCTGCCCGGTCACCTGAGTCTGCAAACCAAGCTCAATACCTGTATTTATGGAAATTTTACCTGTATATTTTCCTTTTAAATCAGAAAGCACCTTAAAATAACTATCAAAATCCAAAAGAAAAATATTTGGCTCCTCCGGGTAGTCATAATCCAGATGGTCTGTAAAGCAGATTCCGGAAAGCCCGTGGGCAATCCCAGCCCTAATCATATCCTCCGGCAGAGCGTCGCTGTCCCCAGAAAAATTACAGTGCATATGTTGATCCCAGAACATAAAGCAAATCCTCCTAATCTATATATTTATTCCAACCCGTATATTTATACTAAACATTTTATTATATAAATTCAGCCAATGCGTAAATTCAAACTTCCCATTCAAAACCTGCGATAACAGAATGGCATACAGTTGTTTTGCAGAAAACAATATGAACTGCAACGGGGTACCAGCAAATTCGGAAACGGAAATCACTTCTCAACCCTCCACAGCCTATCCACGATAAGCTCCCGTTGCTGACTTCATATTTTTTCTGCAAAATACACTGCATGTCA
>CAVFAM010000063.1:0-4331 GCA_963620375.1 Bacteroidaceae bacterium | reverse complement strand
ATGTCATTCTGTATCTATAATCCCCAAGGGAAGTTTGGGTCAAAACTGATATGTATAAATATACCACAAATTTGTAAACTTTGTCTAAAATTGTACATAGATAAAAACATTTAGTGAAATATTTAACAAACAGATATAAAAAGACTTGAACCTTGTAAAATAATTCGCTATAATAAAAAAAGCTTAAGGCGAAAAGCTTTAAAAAACTTTTTACAATTCTAGGAGGAATTAAAATGGCAGTAAGAGTAGCAATCAACGGATTCGGTCGTATCGGTCGTCTTGCTTTCAGACAGATGTTTGGAGCAGAGGGATACGAAGTAGTAGCAATCAACGACTTAACAAGCCCAAAAATGTTAGCACACTTATTAAAGTATGATTCATCACAGGGTAAATATGAGCATGCAGATGAGGTTTCTGCAAGTGATGATTCAATCACAGTATGTGGAAAAGAAATCAAAATCTACGCATTCCCAGATGCAAACAATTGCCCATGGGGAGAGTTAAAGGTTGACGTTGTATTAGAGTGCTCTGGATTCTATACATCAAAAGAGAAGGCTCAGGCTCATATCAATGCTGGAGCTCGTAAGGTAGTTATCTCTGCACCAGCAGGAAACGACCTTCCAACAATCGTTTACAATACAAACCATGAGACATTAAAACCAGAAGATACAATTATTTCTGCAGCTTCTTGTACAACAAACTGCTTAGCACCTATGGCTGATGCATTAAACAAATATGCACCAATCCAGTCTGGTATCATGGTAACAATCCATGCTTACACAGGTGATCAGATGACACTTGACGGACCACAGAGAAAAGGTGATTTAAGAAGATCCCGTGCAGCTGCAGTTAACATCGTTCCTAACAGCACAGGTGCTGCAAAAGCTATCGGATTAGTTATCCCAGAATTAAACGGAAAATTAATCGGATCTGCACAGCGTGTACCAACCCCAACAGGTTCTACAACAATCTTAACAGCAGTTGTTAAGAAAGCTGGTGTTACAAAAGAGGATATCAACGCAGCTATGAAGGCAGCAGCTAACGAGTCATTCGGATACAACGAGGACGAAATCGTTTCTTCTGATATCGTAGGAATGAGATTTGGTTCATTATTCGATGCAACACAGACAATGGTTAACCAGATTTCTGATGACCAGTATGAGGTACAGGTTGTTTCTTGGTATGACAACGAGAACAGCTACACATCTCAGATGGTTCGTACAATCAAGTACTTCTCAGAGTTAGCATAATTTAAGGGCTAATCGAATTACGATTTATTTAAGGGTCCGGCCTTTTGGGCCGGACCTTTTTACAATTATAAAAGGGAGGGCATATACATGTCATTAAACAAGAAATCAGTTGATGATATCAACGTAAAAGGCAAAAGAGTTCTCGTAAGATGTGACTTCAACGTACCACTTAAGGATGGCGTTATCACAGATGAGACACGTATCGTTGCAGCATTACCAACAATCCAGAAATTAATCAATGATGGTGGAAAGGTTATCCTTTGCTCACATCTTGGAAAAGTTAAAAACGGACCAAACGAGGGAGAGTCTTTAGCACCAGTTGCAAAGAGATTATCTGAGAAGCTTGGCAAGGAAGTTAACTTTGTAGCTGACTACAACGTTACAGGAGAGGCTGCTACAGCCGCTGTTGCTGCTATGAACGAGGGAGATGTTGTATTGCTTCAGAATACTCGTTTCCGTGGAGCAGAGGAGACAAAGAACGGAGAGGAGTTCTCTAAAGAATTAGCTGATCTTGCAGATGTATATGTATGTGACGCTTTCGGTTCTTCACACAGAGCACATGCTTCAGTTGCTGGTGTAACAAAATTCATCACAGCTAAGGGTGGAGAGAATGTAGTTGGATACTTAATGCAGAAGGAAATCGACTTCCTTGGAAAAGCTGTAGAGAATCCAGTACGTCCATTCGTTGCTATTCTTGGTGGAGCAAAGGTTGCAGACAAGCTTGCTGTTATTGACAACCTTCTTGAGAAAGCTGATACACTTATCATCGGTGGTGGTATGGCTTACACATTCTTAAAGGCTCAGGGATACGAAATCGGAACATCACTTTGTGATGATACAAAGATTGATTACTGTAAAGAAATGATGGCTAAGGCTGAGAAGATGGGCAAGAAGCTTCTCCTTCCAGTAGATGCTGTTACAATCGGAGAGTTCCCAGATCCAATCGACGCTCCAATCGAGACAGAGACATATGACTATGACAAGCTTCCAGCAGACCGTGAGGGCTGTGATATTGGACCTAAGACTCGTGAGCTTTTCGCAAACGAAGTAGCAAACGCAAAGACAGTTGTATGGAATGGACCAATGGGTCTTTTCGAGAATCCTTCACTTGCAGAGGGAACACTTGCAGTAGCTAAGGCTCTTGCAGCTTCAGATGCTACAACAATCATCGGTGGTGGAGATTCAGCAGCCGCTGTTAACCAGATGGGACTTGGCGACAAGATGAGCCATATCTCAACAGGTGGTGGAGCTTCTCTTGAGTTCTTAGAGGGCAAAGAGCTTCCTGGTGTAGCTGCCGCTGATGACAAGTAATTGGCTATAGATTTACAGCTCGTGTATATGGCGTGATAACTGCGTTGCCCTGCGCTCGGAGTACCTTTTTGTACACCGTCGCTTAGGCTCCTTGTTCTAACGCCATATACCCAAGCATGGCATGCTTTAATGTGTGTGGAATGTATACAAGACTTTAAGATTATGATTTCAAGCCAGATTTTTAAATAAGATATGCTGGTCGGGATTGTAAGATAAGGAGAATAAAAATGGCAAGAAGAAAAATTGTTGCTGGTAACTGGAAGATGAACATGACTCCAAGCCAGGCAGTTAAATTAGTAGAAGAGTTAAAACCATTAGTAGAGTCAGACTCAGTTGACGTTGTTTACTGTGTACCTGCAATCGACATCGTACCTGTTGTTGAGGCAGTTAAGGGAACAAACGTTGAGGTTGGTGCTGAGAATATGTACTTTGAGGAGAAAGGTGCTTACACAGGAGAAATCTCAGCAGAGATGCTTGTAGATGCTGGTGTAAAGTATGTTGTTCTTGGACATTCTGAGAGACGTGACTACTTCAAAGAGGATGATGCTTTACTCAACAAGAAAGTAAAGAAGGCTTTCGAGGCTGGACTTACTCCAATCCTTTGCTGTGGTGAGACACTTGAGCAGAGAGAAATGGGAATCACTCTTGACTGGATTAGACTTCAGATTAAGTCTGATTTAGCAGGTGTTCCTGCATCAGATGTTGCAAAGATGGTTATCGCTTATGAGCCAATCTGGGCAATTGGAACAGGAAAGACAGCTACTTCTGATCAGGCAGAGGAAGTATGTGGAGCAATCCGTGAGTGCATTAAAGAGGTATATGACGAGGCAACAGCTGAGTCAGTTCGTATCCAGTACGGCGGATCTGTTAATGCAGGAAATGCAGCAGAGCTTTTCGCTAAGCCAGACATCGATGGTGGTTTAGTAGGTGGAGCTTCTCTTAAGGCTGATTTCGGAAAGATTGTAAACTACTAATAATTCCTTGATTTAATTCTATAAAGCAATGAAACGTCATCAGGTGTGTAAGCATTTGGTGACGTTTTTTGTATACAAAAGTATGCAGAAAAGCTGCCAGTTGCCAGTGGCAGGTTCGGTTGGTGGCAGGTTTTCTGAATTTGAAATGAATAATGTATAAAAATATGATATTATGAGCGTAGGCAATGAGACGTGCCGAAAATGATGAATATGAGTGCGATGTGCTTGCACAGGAGTACTCATATTCGTCATTTCCGATAGGGCGAATGCCCGTACAGCCCAGAAAACTATAAGTTTTCTGGGCTGAGCACGTCGAAAGTAACATGATATAAAATACAAAAGAAAGTAGTTTATGGAAACCGTGAAGAAAAAATCTTGGATAAACGCTGCAATTATCTGTGCCATGGCAATATTTCTGGTATTGTACACTTCATCTGCCTATAGCAATATGGATGATGTATTAAGTCATACCGAAACAGTAGCCGATGATATGACAGCCGGTAGAGTAGCAGACGATAAAACAACAATTGATAAAACAACAGACGGCAAATCAGCAGATGGCAAAACAACAACCAGTAAAAATGCCACAAATGTCAATATGGTAAGTGACGCAACAGACATAGAAGAAAGTGAAACTGCAAATACTCAAAATACAAACACTGAGAGTGATAGCGCTGACACTACAACTGGGGGCATAAAATCCCACACCGACCTGACCGAGTCCTTTGCCACCATCCTCACCTATGCAACAAAAGCCACCTGTCAGGATTGCAGCATAGATGAGTCCTTCCTGCTG
>CAVFAM010000062.1:0-3975 GCA_963620375.1 Bacteroidaceae bacterium | reverse complement strand
CCATATCCACAGATGCCCCCTGGCTTACCACAGCTCCAAGCTTCATCAGCATAAGAGCCATTCCACTTGAGGTCTGCTCCGAATCCACTACATGCACATGACCAAAGCCCCTTGCAGCAGCAAGAGCGATATTATAGTTAGGTCCGATTCGTTTTCCTACAGAAATATGTATGACATCCTGGGCTTCCACAAGGCACTCGGCAAAGAAATTCTCATAATCCTGTACCGTGGCAGGTGCCACCTTAATCACATCCTCATTGTCACTCAGTATCTTTGTCAGATTATCCGTGTTAATCTCAGATATGTCACAAAATCTGCCCTTATCAGTGCTGATATACATATACATCATCCTGATATCATTTGTCTCACATATATTCCTTGATATATCGCAGTTACAATCGGTGGTCAGGATAATCCTCTTCTGCCTTCTCTCACTGTTTGCAAGTCTTGCATATGAGGCTGACCATTCCTCCTTCTCATTGAGCTTATACTCCAGCAGGTCCTCCGGCAGAAAGCTTAATACAACACGCTCCAGCTGGCTTCCATTAAAGGGCTTCTCTAAAAATGCGTCAAAGCCCATCTCCAGATAATTGGTCTTTGTCTTGCTCATGGCATCTGCTGTCAGGACAACAACTGGGGTATCCTTATTCAGCCCCTTGTCCTGCCGCCTTATCATGGCTGTAGTCTCATCACCACTCATCTCTGGCATCATATAGTCCATGAGAATAAGATTATAAAAATTAGTCTGGGTAAGCTTTAAGGCTTCCCGTCCGTTTGACGCCTTATCAATCTTAAGCTTGGTTGAGCGCAGAAGCTTTTCTACCACCAGCCTGTTCATGTCGTTGTCATCCACAACCAGAATCCTTGCCTCTGGTGCCTCAAAACTCTGATGGTATAAGCCCCTTCTGCCCTTGTTTTTATTGAGGAAATCAGTCCTGCCGACTGGTCTGTTGTCTACGATTTTCTGCTCAAGTATGACTGTAAAGGTAGAGCCCTTGGTGTAGATACTGTCTACTACAATCTGACCGCCCATCAGATCCACCAGCTGCTTGCTGATAGAAAGTCCAAGTCCGGTGCCCTCTATTCCCCTGTTTGACTCATTATCCATTCGCTTAAATGACTCAAACAAGGTGTCCAGATTTTCTGTCTTAATACCCACACCGGTATCTCTGACAGCTATCTCTAATCTACAGAATTCCTCTCCCAGCTTCTCTCCGTTTACTGTAAAGGTGACACTGCCCTCCTTGGTATACTTTGCAGCATTGGTGAGCAGATTTAAAATAACCTGCTTTATCCTCTTATCATCACCGTGCAGTACTGATGGCAGGTTTGAATCCACCTCTACAAAAAACTCCAGCTTTTTCTCCATGAGCCTGACATTTATCATGTCTACCAGCTCACCTACCATATCCTTCAGTGAATAATCCGTCTCGAATATCTCCATCTTGTTATTTTCCATCTGTGACATATCGAGAATATCATTCACAAGAGACAGGAGCATCTTGCTGGCATTCTGGATGTTTGCCGCATCCTCTGCCGCTTCCTCTGAGATATTTTCCTCTCTCATAATCATTTCATTGAGACCTATAATGGTATTGATAGGTGTACGGATTTCATGGCTCATGCTGGCAAAAAATGCCGAGCGGGAATTGGCAAGCTCCTCAATCTCATCCCTCTGCCTCATGGCAAGCCTGCTGGTTTTCTCATATCCCAGCAGCTGGTATTTTGTCAGAATACCTATCAGCAGACTGGTAGATACCACAGCATACAGGGAATCAATATAGACCGCCCGCCTGTTTATCAGGGGAATAACTATCTCCGGATGCAGATAAGACACGATATAGCATACCACATCCTCCACAATCGCAAGCACCAGAAAGGCTACCATCTCAGGTCCATGAAAAATTCCTATTATATAAAATATTCCCAGGACAAACCATACTGACGAACCTCCCTCTATGGCACCATTAGTAAAATAAATATATGGAAACACCACAAAAACAGCAGCTATTGCCATAAATCTTGCCCCAAACTCCACATCATCATGCTTTTTGTATACCACTATACAGATAGCAAATACAAATATAAGCCCGATAAGAGGCAGACTTCTTAAAAAGCTCTTATATACCAGCAAATCCTCTATTGATACGATAATGCTTATTACCACACCAAAAATCATTATTTTGTGCAGCAGTTCTTTTCTGAGAGCATAATTTGTGGCACTGTTTTTTTCAAATTTCATAAATTACACTCCCTTCTTCTTAAGCTTATCCAGTATCTTTACCAGATTGTCATAGGCTGACATATAATCCGAATTATTTACCTTCTTGACCAGTGGCGGCAGCTTCTGCGCAAGTGAAAGCCCATTATAGCTGTAGCCCATCAGTTCATTCAGGATAAAAAGCATCTGCTCCTCGTCAAATGAATATACTGCATTTTCAAACCTGTCAAGCAGGTCAGCCTTTGTATCCTCATCCAGCTCTTTTGCATTAGTTAAATCCACATTTATTTTTTGCTTAATTCCAAGCCTATTGCCTATGACATCCCTTATTCTCGCATATTCTGCCATCATTTCAGCATGATGCGTGAGTATATACTCTATACGGTTCTCCTTGCCAGAAAGCTCCAGCTCAAGACACATATCTGACAGCTTCATAATGCCCACACTCTTCATAGAGCTTTTCAAACCATGGACTAAAATCACATAGTTTTTCCAGTCCCTTGTGTCATAAAACTGCTGTATCTTGTCCCTGTTCTCCTCATAGTCATCATAGTGTATCTTAAGTATATCCTCAAAGTCCTCAAGGCTGCCGCAGTATACTATGCCCTGCTTCTCATCTATGTCAGCACCAGACGCTACCTCCTGCCCATCAATCTTCTGTGCAGGCTTCTCTGCCCCTGTCTCATCGTCCTCAAAGTCATATATCTTCTTGGCATCAGGCAGGTATTTCTCCAGTATTCTGTGCATGGAAGCAATCTCCACAGGCTTTGCCAGAAAGTCCTGAAAGCCCTCGGCTAAGAGCATTTCCCTGGCTCCAGCCACAGCATTTGCTGTAAGGGCAATGACTGGAATATTAGCATAATAGATGCCAGCCTTGTCCCTGATCCTGTGAAGTGTATCGACACCATCCATCTCCGGCATCATGTGATCCATAAATACCAGGTCATAGTCCTTAGACTCAAGCTTTTCCAGCGCTTCCTTGCCGCTTAAGGCTGTATCAATCTTAAACCTGTAGTTTTTCATCAGACCGCTTTCAACCTTAAGATTGATTATGTTGTCATCTACGATAAGGATTTTGACATCAGGCGCTATGAACACATTTCTGTTCATGTCTTCTCTGTTTAAATTATTGTATTTCTTTTCACCCTTTAGGATAATGCTGACAGGCAGGGCGTATAACGGCTTGTACAAACGGATTATATCATCAGAATGTACCCTGTGCTCCTCTGCCTCCTCAAGGATGATAACTACACCCGTTCTCTTGGCAAGGGCATTAAAATAGCTCTCATCCATGCTATATTCATGCAGGGTGATAAATATATGGGTTATATAATTTCTCTCTATACGGCGCTTTAGTTCGTTTAAGTTTCTACATACGTGGACGATAATTCCCAGATTGTCTGTGATATTTTTAATATTATTGCCATACTCACTTCTGACAGCAGGAATCTGGAACTGGTTTAAGTCAATATATACAAGTACATTAAATCTGAGAGGGCTTTCAAGGGCAATCATAGGCTCATTCTGCTCCACTCCCTGTGGCACAATAATCTGAAACTCTGAGCCCTCACCCTTTTTACTGCGGACAGTGATAAAGCCGCCCATTTTCTCAATGATTGCCTGGGCGATTGCAAGCCCCAGTCCCACTCCGCTTTCCTGACGGTTTCTCTTTGTATCAACCATGCTGAAGCTGTTAAAGACATTGTGGAGCTGGCTGCTCTCTATGCCGATTCCGGTATCACGCACTGTAATAC
>CAVFAM010000061.1:0-6904 GCA_963620375.1 Bacteroidaceae bacterium | reverse complement strand
CATCTCTATCTTCTCCTTAAAAGTAATCGTAAATTTGTATTTTATAATAATTATAATTTAAAAATATATGTTTTTCAACATGCGATATATTGCATATCTCAATCAAATGTGATAGCATTACAAATATGCAATATATTGCATAATATATAAGGAGGTAGTAACAGTTCATTTACTGAGCAGTTACATTTACAAATGATATGGATATACACAATATGAAATGCGTTATGATTTTTGCAGATGACCTTCCTGTTGGTGTTATTGCAAACACTGCTGCCATTATGGGAGCATCTCTGGGAAAGGCAGACCCTGACGTTGTCGGAATTACTCCTGTTGATAAAGATGGACATGAACATTCCGGACTGATTCAATTTCCTGTACCTATATTGAAATCAGACTCAGCTACTATATGTGATATAAGAAAAAAAGCCATTGCTGACTACGGCGATGAAATCGATATAATTGATTTTACTGATATTGCCCAGAAAAGCATGACATACGAAGATTACCTTAACACATACAAAGACACTAATGGCGATGATATTTTATATCTTGGTCTGACACTTTGTGGTTCAAAAAAGGCTATTAATAAGCTTACTGGCAGTTTGGCATTACTTAGATAAGATCAAATTCCCTTCTTATTATTTTATTCGGTTGCAGTCGAGTTAACCGCAGCCGAATAAAATCAAGGCAATAAACGGCGGCTATCTGTCTGCTCCCATTAAAGAACATTCTCAGCGTTTACATATTTGCCACCCAAAATTTAATATATATAATCCACTACCCCACCATCAATCGGATAGGCATCCAGCAGCTTCTCCCCCACCGAGTCATAGCTTCTCGACCGAGCCACAGCATAACCATTTTCAGTCAAATCCTGACACTCTCCATTCAGGATTTCCCTGCACCTTCTGGCAAACTCCCAGTCATCCCTGCACTTGTATACATCCACACCATCCTGGAGCCAGCCTGCATAGACTGGAATGTCTCTCACAATCATAGGTGTCCTGCATGCCATAGCCTCAAGCACCACAATCCCTTCTGTCTCTTCATGGCTCATAAAGCAGAACAAATCACAGCCCTGATATGCTTCTCTCAATTCCTCCCTGCCTACATAGCCTGGAAACTTCAGATTTTCGGGTGCATTTTCTATAGCATATCTGATTTCCTTTGGCACAAGGCTTAGGTTAGTATAGCCGAACCACATAAATGTAACATCCGGCATATTTTTCGCCAACTGGACAAACTCTAAGAGTCCCTTTCTCTCTATAAAATGTCCTACAGAGATAACCACCTTTTCATCATCTGACAGCTTATACTTTTCCCTGAAAGCTCTCCGTCCTTCCATGTCAGGCTTCCAGAAGCTTAAATCTATACCGTTTGATACCGCATAGACTGGTGATTTCACTCCATAGCCTTCTATCAAAAGCTTAGAATACTCAGACGGTGTGATTACCACATCCCCCAGATTGTAGCAGAATGTAATCCATCTCCTAAAAAGAGGCGCAAGGACATTAGAGCCTTTAAATGAATTTCTGAAATCCTGCATGGTTGAATGACCATAATACACGACTTTTTTGCCCATTATCTTAGCCCTTATGGCTGCTAAAACACTATCTGGCAGGACGGTATTGATATGTACCAGGTCTGCGTCCTTTAATCTCACACCATCCACCATGATACCCTCATCTCTTAATATATCCTTCTGGTGCTCAATGGCTCTGCCCACACCGCTTCGCTCTACAATCCTTTTTCCACCTGTATATACATGCACCTTTAACATAATGCCCCGTGTCTCCTCTCTGCCCTATCCTGTCAATATCCATATCATGTACATATGCACATGATATGTGATTATCAATTTCTATGCCGGTATGCCTTTTAGCATAGTCTGCAAAATCAGATTTAATCCCATGCTGTATGCCGCAATTGACAAGGGTTTTCCAAATAAAATAACTGCTGTAAATGTCTTTAGCTTCATCCTCGTTGTCCCAGCCAGATAACACAGAAAGTCATCTGGTGCAACCGGCAGAAAGATAGCCAGGGCAAACAGCTTGGTAAATCTCCCATTTTTCTCTGTCCAGTTCTCATATTTATCAATGAGCTTTTTATCAAACATCTTGACCATCAAGGGTCTGCCATAGCGCTTTGCTATCAGAAATACCAGTATTGAGCCTATGCAGATGCCAACGTAATTGTACACAAAGCCCATTCCTGCGCCGAAAACAATTACTCCGACCACACAGCTCACACCGCCCGGAATCACCGGGATTACAACCTGTATTATCTGTATCAGGATAAAAATAATACCTGCTGCTGCCCCAAACTGCATTATAAATTTCTGCATATTTTCCTGGGATGTAAGTATGCCCTGCTTCCAGCACCAGTACATAAACCAGGCGGTAAGAATCAAGCCTATTATTGAAATTATATTAACAGCTCTCTTGTACGTCATGTCTACCCCACACTTCCCAGCCTGTATACTGGCTGTACAGCATCTCACAGGCTCTGGCAAATGCCTGTATAGAGAATTTAAGCTTCATGGTTTTTCTCGCCTCAGCTCCCATCTGCTCTCTCAGTGCCTTATTTGTATACAGTTCATTCAAATACGTATGAAATTCTTCCTCGTCTGCATATGTATATCCATTTATGCCCTGAATTACTACATTGTCCAGGCACTTGTCGTATCTACAGAGAATAGGCAGTCCTGATGCCATGGCTTCCATATATGTGAGTCCCTGTGTCTCACTGGTGGATGCGCTGACGAATATATCTCCAGCCTTGTAATACTCCTGTACCTTATCAGGCGCCACCATCCCTGCAAAAATCAGACGCTCCATCATGCCACACTCCCTTGCCTTTTCCTCAAGTCTTGTGCGGTATGGCCCATCGCCAACTATCATAAGGCGGGCTCCATTTGACTTCTCATCTGATAAAAATTCAATGATTTCTTCAAGATTTTTCTCTTTTGCAAGCCTGCCCAGATACACAAGGACACACTCGTCCTTTTTGATGCCAAGCCTCTCTCTTATGTTGTCTCTCGATGTGTAATCGCTATCCATAAATCTGTCTAATTCAATGCCACTTGGTATGACATACAGCGGTGCCGATACATTGTAGCCCTCAAGCATGTCTGAAATCTTCGCTGATGGTACAACCATGGCTTTGGTCTGGGATGCAATGAGCTTTGAAAAAGCCACCACCATTTTCTTGCCCCATACCCTGCTAGGGCAGAAGTAATGGGTATATCCCTCATATACTGTATGATAAGTATGGATTATCGGTGCTCCCGTATGCTTCGCAATCTTTCTCGCCATCACAAATGTGGAAAATTCACACTGGCTGTGAATCACATCCGGCTTCCAGTCGATTAGCTCATCTATGTATTTATGCCCATGTGGAAGCATAACCCTGGCATTTGGATAGACAATACCTGCTCCCAGCGAGCTGATATAATATACATTTCCGTCCTTATATGAATGATTTCTATTTGACAGTGTAAGCACTCTTACCTCGTGTCCGTCTCTCTCAAGTCCCTCCATCAGATTCAGAACTGATGTTACCACTCCGTTTATCACTGGTTTGTACCAGTCTGTTGTAATAAGTATTCTCATGAGGAATTCCCTCCTTTGTTGGAATAATTATACAACAGGGGTACCTTAAGAAAATAGAGGGTAAGACCTTAAGAATTGCTTAAGCGCACATAAATGATTCTTAAATAAATACATAAAAATGGCTGTCCATAACTATGTGTCAAAACACAGCTATAGATAGCCATAATTCAAATTACTTACATATACACAAATTTATGAGTTCCAGCTTCCAGCTCTTTCGCCTCCTGTCCCTCAATAACAAGGGTTGCAGTAGTATTCGCAGGAACCACAATCTCATAAGCAAAGCCTCCCGACTCTCTCTTTTTCCAGCCACAGCTCACTTTTCCATACACACTGTCATAACTCATACAGGCATATGTAAAATGTCCGCCTGGTTTTGGAGCAATAGTGAAATGGTTCTCTCCATCTACCCTTATTCCACACATGCTGTCAAAGACCCACTCACAGACAGCACCCTTTGAATAGTGATTTAGGGATGCTATTCCGCCACCCTTTCCATTGTCAGAGTCAGGTCCAGCCCAGTCCTCCCAGATAGTTGTGGCACCAGTCTTTGGCATGCAGAGCCAGCCTGGCTTTTCCTCATTCTCTAAAAGCCTGTATGCATACTCAGTGTCTATATCCGCTAAGACATATAAGATAAATGGCGTAGACAAAAATCCCGTGCCCACTCTCCATTTGTAGTTATCAAGAGCCTCTATCAAGCGCTTTTTCGCATACTCAGTGTCCTTTTCATTAAGCAAATTCATATAGAGTGGTCTGACAAGCCTTGCCTGCCTGTCAGTATCCAGGCTGTACTTAGGCAGCTTTCTGAGCTTCTGGTAAGTCCTCTTAGCCCCATCCCTGTACTCCTTGTATACTGAAATATCCGCTTTCCTGCCAAGCTCACCTGCGATTTCAACCATTATTCCCATGACATACGACAGATAAGCTGTGGCTTCTTCTGGACGTGAGGTCATAAAGTCCCTGTAGTTCATGGCATGTACATCCTCTGGCTCAGCCCATTCTCCATAGTGCTGTCCCATGTTATATAAGTACTTTGAGTCAGCCTTTGACAGCCCTGTCTTTTCAGATATGATAAACTGTGTCTTTCCTGTACGATTTATCATGTATCTGGCATAACGCTTCATATTGTCATAATATTTTTCTATGATTCTCCTGTCACCATACTTCTTCCATAGTCTGTATGGTATAAGAATTCCTGCGTCAGACCAGCCCACAGAGCCATTCATAAATCGCATATAGGGGTCTGTTCCGCCCTCTGGTGCAATCTGTGGGAAGTTTCCATCCTCCCCCTGCCAGTCACAAAGGTCATTCTCGTACTTGAGCGCAAAGGGCGCATAATTTACCATATATGATGCTGTATTTACAAAAATCTGCGCATCTCCTGACCAGCCGTGCCTCTCCCTGGTCGGGCAGTCTGTCGGCAGGTCAGCCGAGTTATTTTTTAGCGACCACAGAGTGTTTTGCACAAATTTGTTTAAAAGCTCATTTGAACTGTCAAAGCTAAATGTTGTCTCAAAGTCCGAGTACACAGCTATTGCAGTAAAAGCAGACGGCTCAATATCCATATCCGCTTCCAGCTCTATATACTGGTATCCAAAAATTGCAAATCTGGTCTTATACTCATTCCTGCCCTCCCTGCAAAAATACTCTATCTGCTGTAATGGAGTCTTAAATTCTTTCCTTACACACTGGATATTTTTCTGGGTAAACTCTCCATCCTTCATCAGCTCACCAAAGCGCAGGAATATCCTCTGACCAGCCTTTGCATCCACCGTAAATGAGACAATGCCTGCTATATTCTGCCCAAAATCCAGGACTTTTTTTCCAGAAGGAGTGATGATAAGCCTTGGATTGTTAAAGCGTTCCTGCTCAATCAGTGGAAAATTATCTGAAGCGCAGGGAATCACATTATGTCTTGTGAGCTTTGCCTGCTTCCAGCTGGCATTAGATAAGTCTTCTCTCCTGGCATCATATATTTCTCCATCCTTATTGTCAGCAAATCGGATTGGCCCCTCATTTGTCCACTCAAATGTATCATCTGTTGCAATAATATCAACTGTACCATCATCATATACAATTTCTATCTGCGCCAGCAGCTTTGTCTCTGTGCCATAATAGTTTTTCATGGCCCAGGCTCCCACAGAGCCTCGATACCAGCCATCTGACAACATAAATATAAGCTCATTATCACCAGCCCTGACCAAATCACTTATATCAACTGTCTGGTACTGCACCCTCTTTCTGTAGTCTGTGATTCCAGGAGCCAGAATAAAATCTCCTATTTTTTTGTCATTAAGCTGTCCCTCATAGACACCACAGGCTGTCATATAGGCTCTTGCTCTTACAATCCCTGCCCCTGTCTTTGTGGCAAAATGCTTACGGAAACAGTCCACAGGGTAACGCTCCTTTTTCTTTGGCACATAATCCCCTGTAATCCACTTTGCCTTCCAGTCACTTTCCTCTACAAGTCCTATTTCAAAATGTGCCTCCTCACTTGTTTCTGCCAGACCATTTTCATCCCAGACCGTAACCTTCCAGTTTACAATTGCACGGCTTTTCAAATCCTCAGCACCCCACTCTATCAGGTGCATCTGTGATGACTCCACTTTTCCTGAATCCCACAGTGTTTTGCCCTGCTCATCTGCTGCAACCAGCTGGTATGCACTCTGTTTCTTTCCGCTGTCAAAGCACCAGCTGAAGCGTGGACGCACAATATCTATTCCTATTGGGTCAGTCAAATATTCAACCTTTAAATTCCTTGCTCTCATCAGTAAAACCTGCCTTTATCCTACAATTACTTATTATTTTTTATCTCTCTGCGTTCTGCAATCTCATCCTGCTTCTCCTGCAAGCCCTTCTCTACATTGACAAATGCCAATAATACAATGACAATCACGGATGTTATGATTTCCAGACCTACAAAGCAAAATACCAGCATACTTTTCACCGAATCTGACTGCTCAGCTGCAATAGTCACTCCATCTACAAGCTGTGGAGCTATATATCCTGACTTAGATAACAGCAGGTTAAATATACCAGTGCATACTCCCGTCATTGTCACTGTGATGATAGAGTATATAGACATTGCTGCACCATCCACACGGAAGCCATTCTTCCACTCAAGATGGTCATATGTATCTGCCATAAGAGCCATAAATACATAGGCACATGGCAGCCCACCTATATTTTTGATAAACTGTCCTACAAGCACTATAACCATATTTGTCGGTGCCAGACAGCAGATGGCACTTCCTATTCCGTAGAGTACAAATCCAGCCATTGTCAGATTT
>CAVFAM010000060.1:0-4487 GCA_963620375.1 Bacteroidaceae bacterium | reverse complement strand
AAATAACTCCATCATAGAGTCACAGATTGTCACAGCTCCGACATCAAGCATTTCCTTTGTATCACCAAATCCAAAGCTTACGCCTATGCACTTGATACCTACCTGATTTGCGCCCTCCACGTCAAACAAGGTATCGCCTACCAGACACATATCCTGCTTGTCGATACTGCTCCATCTTCGCATGACCTCATTCAAGACCTCTTCCTTGGTATCAATCTTACCATCGAGGCTGGCTCCTACCACATCATCAAATAAGTCTAAGATATTAAAGTGCTCAAGGATTGTCCTGCACATAACCTCTGGCTTTGATGATGCCATTCCTATCATGTAGCCTTTGGCTTTTAAGGCTCTGATACATTTTTCCACGTCAGGGTACAGCCTGCACTCATAGACTCCTATCGGGTGATACCTCTCCCTGTATTTTATTGTGGCTTCCACTGCCTGCTCCTCGGAAAAATTATAGTATTTCATGAAGCTTCCCTTGAGTGGCGGCCCTATAAAACACTTTAATTTATCCAAATCTGGTTCATCTATTCCATAGTAATCAAGTGTATACTGGACGGACTTTGTAATGCCTTCTGATGAGTCTATCAGGGTGCCATCCAGGTCAAATAATATTGCCTTCATAAAATTTCTCCTTGCTTTATTATAATTTAATGTTATACTTGATGCGTAGCAAATGCCATTTTTTGTAATGTGCTTTGTTATTATAACATATTTTGTTTGGCAGAGTAGAATTTTGTGCGTGAAGTGCCATGTGAACAGGGAGTTGTCATGTGGACGAAGATTTGTAAAGAATCGCGATACAGAGTTCGCATCCCGCTGCTACATTTAGACTCTGGATAATATCCTCCTTTATGTAGTTAAGGAATACTGCTGAAAGGAGGACTTTTTATATGAAAAAATTTGTAACTATGTTTATCGATTCCGCTAAGGAATTCACTAAGCTCAAATCACTTGTGACCGCTGCCTTTCTGGTTGCTGTCCACACTGTATTAGCCTTATTTGTGTCAATTCAGGTGACTGATTCTTTGAGAATCTCTGTTTCCTTTGCCGCAAATGTGGTAGTCGGTGCCCTCTTTGGCCCTGTTATGGGCTTTGTCTGCGGTGGACTGGGAGACATCATCCAGTTTATCATCAAGCCTACTGGTGCTTTTAATCCCGGACTTACCCTGAGTGCAGCTCTTGCTGGCATGATATATGGTTTATTCTTTTACCACAGATTTCCAAGCATAAAGCCTAAGCAGGATGAGGCTGTTACTCTCAACAAATCCCATCTGCTTGCTGGCATTGTGACTTCAATCATCACCTTCTGTCTTGTGTTCGTACTCCCATTTTTTACACTTACAGATGAAAACGGCACCAAGCTTTTTACAGAGGCTCATATCCCTGTGATAATCTCTGCAAAGCTTAACGGCATAGCCTGCACTACACCTTTTGTAGTTGCAATTATATTGATTGCAGGCAGTATCGCCCTTATGCTTTTTGCCATATTCAAAAAATATATCCTGTCATTTATAACATCAATAATCCTGATATTTATCAGTATCCTCGCCGTGTACACTGACAGGTCAGTTCTGACTGTACATGCCGGATTTGTAATCACAATGATTCTCTGGCTCATATATGCCATAAATTCATTCTATGCAATTTCAAAGCTTCACAGCTTAGATACCGGTTTTCTGCTCAGATGTGTGGTTGCACTGGCTGTGGATGTATTCGTTGTAAATATAATTCTCAGTACATACTGGCTGTCCCTTTTGATTGGAACAGACTTCTGGGTACTGGTCATACCACGAACAATAAAGAACCTTGTCCAGCTCCCAATCAACATAATCATTACATATTATGTGCTCTACTTCGTGAAAAAAACAGGAATCAGTCAGAGCTCAAATTAAATTCACAGGCTTTCCTTACAAAACTCTCCGCAAACTTCGGGTTTGATGGATAATACAGGTGGGGAAAGCCCATCCAATAGTTAGTGCCTGATATAACACAGGGATAACATCTTCCTGTGACAGGCTTAACTGCCTTACAGGCATCACCGTTTAAGCTGCTGTCATAGTAGTGAAACTCATGCGCCTTTATTATCTCATTTTCAGGCAGAAAATTACTCTTATTCTCACTCAGATTAATATAGCCAAATCTGACTAATTTTCCTGCATAATGACATACTGCATCTATCGCCCCCACCATAGGATATTCCCGCAAATCCTTATCTATAAGCTTTGAATGAAGGTACATAAATCCACCGCACTCAGCCACAACTGGCATACCGCTTTGAATTGCTTTCCTGATGTCAGACAGCATTTCTGTATTTGAGCTGAGCTTGTCCGCATAAAGCTCAGGATAGCCCCCGCCTAACAGGATGCCACTGCATCCCTTTGGCAGCTTTCTGTCATGAATGGGTGAAAAAAATGCAAGTTCTGCCCCATACTCTCTTAAGAGACGCAGATTGTCATCATAATAAAAGCAAAAGGCCTGGTCATACGCCACTGCTATAACAGGCTTTTGCTTTTCAGTACATGCAAGTGGCTTTAAAGGCTCTTTGTTCCTATTTGTTGGAATTTCTGCTGCTTTTTGAGCTATATCAACAATCGCATCAATTGACACAGTTTTCTGAAGCTCCTCTGCCACTGCCCTGAGCTGGTCTTTGATATCCGCTATCTCATCCGGCATCACAAGCCCCAGATGCCTGCTCTCAAGACTATGTATGCCAAGCTGCTTATAATCAGGAAAATAGCCTGCCACAGTGATTCCAAGCTCCTCCTCAATCAGTGGCTTTATGATGTCGTAATAGGATTTTGACATCCGGTTTAGTATCACACCCTTAATCAGATGCTCCCTGTCATAGCTTAAAAAGCCTGCAATAAGGGGAATTACAGACCGTCCCATTCCCTTTGCATCTACAACCAGTATAATCGGTGTATTTGTGACCCTGGCAAGATGATAGGAGGAGCCTTCCTCTCTGGTGCCGCCAAGTCCGTCAAAAAGTCCCATGACGCCTTCCATCACAGCAAAGTCCTTTGGGCTTCTTCCACTTAAGAGCAGGTCTCTGGTAGTCTCCTCGTCTGTAAAAAATGTATCGAGATTCTTTGATGGAATATCTATTACCTTCCTGTGAAACATAGGGTCTATGTAATCAGGTCCGCACTTGTAGGAAACCACATTTTCTCCCATATCCTTTAAAGCCTGTAAGAGGGCACATGTGATGGTTGTCTTGCCACTTCCACTCTTAGGAGCCGCAAGCATAATTCTGTTAAGCTTCATCTGCAGCCCCCTCCCTGAAATCAAATGCACATATCCACACAGGATTTTCAGCCTGCATCATATGATATTTTCCGATTGCCTTACTCCTTGTGACCTGAAGCTCCACTATATCCTCGTTTGCCATAGGATATGCTGATAAAATGTCTTTTATCCTGGCTATAGTCTCAAGGCTTACAGCGGTGATTACAACTCTCATGCTGTGATTCATGGCATAAAGAGTATTTAAGATTTCATCCAGACTGCCTCCGCTTCCCCCTATAAATGCGTGGGTTGGCTTTGGCAGGTTCTGTAGTCCAGCCGGTGCTTCTGCCTCTATGACTTCTATATTATCCAGCTTAAATTTCTCTTTATTCTTATGAATTAAAGCCACAGCCTCTGGCTTTCTCTCTATGGCATATACACTTAAATCAGGTGACAGTCCTGCCATCTCGATTGCAATAGAGCCTGTTCCACTGCCTATATCATACACGACAGCCCTGTCAGTTAGTTTAAGCTTACAGATGCTTACCTCCCTGACCTCTTCCTTGGTCATAGGTACCTTATCCCTTATAAACTCACTGTCTGCCTTTCCATGGGTGAGTCTCCTGTCCTCGGCATAAGGATTTTTGATAAGGCATGTGTATAAGCCTTCCTTTTTAAGCTCCACACATTGGCTTGGGGTGAGTGCCATAATCTCCTGCTTATCATATGATAGCTCATACCCTGCAATCACAATGCACTGGTCAAGTCCTGCATCAAGCAAAAGCTGTCCCAGACTGTTGACGTCGCTTACACCTGACATAAGCATAAAGGTCTTGGCATTGTGTCTGATTATGTCTGCCAGATTAGCCTGCTTTTTGCCATGGATGCTGCATATTTTGGCATCCTGATAGCTCTCACCTGTGCAGGCGGCGAGATAGGCTATAGATGATATTCCAGGCATAATGCCTATATCTGCCCTGAGTGCCCCTGATTCAGTCTCAGCCTTTAATGCCCTGTACAAGGACTGGCAGCCACTGTAAAAGCCACTGTCTCCCGAAAACAGTATTACTACATTTTTGTCATCATAAAAGGTATCATCACTTTGCAGTTCCTTCAAATAAGGGATAATATCGGCCGCCATATAGTAGGGCTTTTTCTCAAGGCGTGGCTCGTATGCGTCAATCATCCGCTTTGCGCCAAGTATGATGTCTGCCTCGTTTATGGCATGCTCTACTTCCTTGGTAAGAGTCATGTGG
>CAVFAM010000059.1:3368-6385 GCA_963620375.1 Bacteroidaceae bacterium | reverse complement strand
CATCCACCATGGTTTCAAGTGTGCTCTCCACCGGAGCTGTATTCGCTGTAGACTTTGCCAGCCCGATAAGTGCTCCAAGCAGCTTGTCTTTCATCAACATTCTTCCTCCTGCTACAGACCTGCTACACTTACATTCTTTAATAAAATAGCCTTTGGTCCTACAAATTTGCTGGTGTTCTGTGTCTCTGAAGAAAATCTGAAGCTCTTCTGTGCCTCAATGATGCTTCCATTAATAGAGCCACCTGTAACCGGTGTGATTTTCTCACCATCATTTAAGTATGCAAGTCTTATCTCTCCGCCGAAGTTTCCACCCATGCTGTCCATCTGGAAGTCAGAGAAGTTTACCACATAGAGTCCCTTCTGCTTCTTCATATCCTCAAATGACATGGTTCCAGGAGTAATCTCCAGCTTGGTATATGCTCCTATAGGCTTTATTCCCAGATAGTATGAATATCTGCATCCTGAATGGATATTCTGGAATACGCCATCACTGATACATGGGAGCTTTTTCATAGGGATACCCTCACTGCTGAATGGTGTACTTGGAAGGTAATCTGCATTTATAATATCGCCTGTAATCTCAGACTTTTCTCCCTGAATAAAATCTCCTGTCTTGTAATCAGAATACTGTCTGTAAATATATGCGCCATTGGCTCTGTCTCTATAGTAAGACATAACTGTAGCTGCATATTCGCCTGATAATATCACATCATACTGGCCAGCCTTTGGTGCAGTATCAGCGACTGCCCTGTCTCTTGTCAGCTTAAGCGCTTCCTTTGCCTGACTTGTCAGCTCCTCTGTGTCTAAGCCCTCAAATTTAAAGCTCTGGTATGTCTCAACATCCTGTGGCTCCTTGCACTGTGCCACAAACTCGCCATCTACGCTGTATTTGATATAGCTCACATCCACACCATTTGAGTTGATGATGTGCTTTGTTAATTTCTTCACAAAAAACTCCGCAGTGTTGATAAATGCCTTGTCATCACAGTCTGCTGCATACAGTGCCTCAACGTATTTTTTCATTACATCCTCAAGTGTAAGCCCTGCAAGTGTGCTCTCCATTGTAAAGCAGTCCTGCTTTAGCTCCGGGGCAATCTCATAAAATGGATTTGGGACGAACTGGGCTGCGGTATAGGCTCTCTTGATTTTGGCATCAAGCTCCTCTCTTGTTGTAGCCGCCTCAACTGTAAAGGCTGCGTCGCCCCTGAATTTTTCGCCGTCCTTTTCAAAATCCCTGTACACAGTCACATAGCTTGTATGTGTGTTCTCTGTCCTTCTCATATCCAGGTTTTTCTTGATAAAGAAAAGCTCTGCGATTTCTTCCTTGTTATCCTCGATGAGATAGGTATCTATATTATTAGCCTTTAATGCCTCCAAAATTAACTCTGTCATAATGTGCCTCCCATATTATCCTAATCTTATTCTTGCCTTGATATATGGGCCGCCATCTGATACCTTAACCCATTCCTTATGGCCTTTTCCACACATTCCAAGTCCGCACAGCTCCACCTCATCAGACATCATAGTGATAGACTTGAGCAGGTCTGGAACATAGCCGCTCATTACGATTGGAGAGAATACTTTACCTGTAAATTTACCGTCCTTTATCTCTCTTGCCATACCCACCATGAGCTGGATGCCCCAGTTCTTTGGGTCCTCCATTCCACTGTGTGGATTTTCAAGATAAAAGCCATAGTCAATAGAAGCAATCATATCCTCAAGCTTGTCTGTGCCCGGCTCAAAATAAGTGTTGGTCATACGGGTGTAGGTCTTTCTCTTGTAGCTCTCTCTTCTGCCGTTTCCTGTAGGTACTGTACCAAGTGCCATAGCTGACTGGGCATCTGAGATACCAGACTGTAATATACCATCCTTTATAATCACTGTGTCCTTTGAGATGACTCCATCATCATCGAAAAAGTATGTAGCAGACTCGTGTCTTGCCTCAAGACTTGCACCATCATGCATATTTAAAATCGGTGCAGCCACACTCTGTCCCACATAAGACTTGGCAAGCGCCCTGTCCTTTACGAACATATCCATCTCCACACCATGTCCAAAGGCTTCATGGGCAATCATTCCTGTAACCTCCGGGCAGCAGATGCAGTCATATTCACCTGGAGTAATCTGCTCAGAATCCAACTGGTCAACAGCACTCTTAATTGCATTCTTGATGCCGTCATGGATTTTATCCATTATCTCAGCCCCGCCGAGATTAGAATAAGCCTTCATAGCACTCTTGACTACCTGTCCCTTTTTCACATATGCAAAGACAGCTCCGCCTGCATACATCACATTCTGTTCCATGTCCCTGTTTTTTGAAAGAAAGAGCTTGTGGTAAATACGATACTGGAAAATAGCACCGCCATCAATGACTCTCTCGTCTGCTGCCATGCACTCATCCTTTAAAGCTGTAAGACGCTTAAGTATCTCCTCGTCTCCCATATCCTCCGGTGACAGCTCATACTCTGTACTCTCACAGAATACACAAGGCTCGTCCTCCAAAGCCTTGTACTGGCTGAACGGCATGTCTCCAGCTGAAGCCATAAGCTTTTTCTCTGTAGAAGCAATAGCTGCTGCTATCTCATCTATCTTTTCCTCAGAAATCTCATTGAAGGAATACTCTGCGTAGGTCTGTCCGTCATAGACCTTTGCCACAAAGCCCCTGCTGCACCAGAGGTCATCCTCCATCATGTTTGTCATATTTTTTGTAACCTGATAATCCGCTGCTGTGGAATCCACTGCCAGAATTGATGCGTATGGATATTGGCTCAACAGCTTATCAAGCAATTTCTTAAGTACAGGCTTTACAGCCTTCAAATACTCACTTGATTTAACCTTCATTTATACTCCTGCCCTTTCTATATTTTCCAGCAAATAAACTATATTCATAAGCTTTGC
Organism: Bacteroidaceae bacterium; assembly: GCA_963620375.1. Taxonomy (GTDB): domain Bacteria; phylum Bacillota; class Clostridia; order Lachnospirales; family Lachnospiraceae; genus Roseburia. The sequence continues at coordinate 3,487 of CAVFAM010000059.1, read as the reverse complement.
TAAAGAATATGCTACCACTAATCAGTTTTATTTTCCACAAAAAAAGATAAGACGTGATATTTACAGGCTAACAGGTAAATATCAGGTCTTATCTATACAACAGACTTATTATTTTATAA
>CAVFAM010000059.1:0-3358 GCA_963620375.1 Bacteroidaceae bacterium | reverse complement strand
ACTGTTATTTTACTGCGATTTCTTTGCAGTATACTCAACAATCTCAGGCTTTGCCTCCTTTAAGCACTCCAGCATAACCGGATTAAAGGTGCCGCACTCCCCATCATAAATCATCCTGAAGGCTTCATCCACGCTGAAGGCAGCCTTATAGACTCTAGGGCTTACAAGCGCATCATATACATCCACAACTGACACTATCTGTGCCCACAATGGAATCTCATCCCCTACAAGGCCATCCGGATAGCCCTTGCCATCATATCTCTCGTGGTGGTATCTGCATATGTCATAGCAGTAGCGGTAATAATCGCTGTCCTCCTGCTTAAATCTCTCAAGGATTTCACAGCCCTTTGTAGTATGGGTCTTCATAATCTCAAACTCTTCCCTGGTGAGCTTGCCCGGCTTAAGCAGTATGTTGTCCGGAATGGCGATTTTACCAATATCGTGAAGGGCTGCTGCATTTGCCATCTGTGTGATATCCATCTCTGTGTAGTTACACTCTGGATGCATCTCAACCCATTTATGCAGAATGATATATGTAAGCTTCTGCACGCTCTTTACATGCTCACCTGACTCAAGGCTCCTGAACTCTACGACAGAGCTTAGTGCGTTTACCAGAAAATCATTGTTTTTCTTTAATCTGGCATGAGCATCTTCAAGGTGCTGCATGGTCTTGGTGAGCTCCTTTGTTCTCTCCTCAAGCTCCTTCTCCATATTGTTTCTGGTGTCATAAAGCTCAATGATATTCAAGGCTCTTCTGGTCACTACCCTGCGGGCAAATGGCTTGTATATAATATCAGCAGCTCCCAGCTCATATGCCATGGCATCCGACTCTGTGGTTGCCTCCCCTGTAATCATAATAACCGGGATATGCTCTGATTCCCCGTTTTCCTTCATATGGCTTAAGACATCTATTCCTGATTTTTCCGGCATGATTAAGTCAAGGAATATAAGGCAGAGCTCATCCTTATATTGGTCTAGCTTCTCGATTGCCTCCACACCATTTTCCGCTTCGATTATGTCAAAGTCTTCTTCAAAAATAATTTTTAACAGCTCCCTGTTTATGGGAGCGTCGTCTACTATAAGTATTTTTCTCATTTTTCCACCCAATGTTTCCGCTTTTTATGACAATTTATTTCTCGATTATTCAATTTCACATAAATTCTAACATTTAACAAGATAAAATGCAATTTATATTAATCAATGTTTTTTAGTTATAATAGCTATAAATTATTGAAATACGAAGTTTTCATAATGTTATGTTATAATCAAAAAAAATGTATAGGAAAGGGACGAAAATATGAAAGAGATACCATACAAAATTTATCTTGAAGAAAATGAGATGCCTAAGCAGTGGTACAACGTGCGTGCTGATATGAAGAAAAAGCCTGCACCAATCCTGAACCCTGCAACCCATAAGCCTGTCACACTTGATGAGCTTTCTGGCATTTTCTGTACAGAGCTGGCAAAGCAGGAGCTTGATGACACTACACCATATTTTGATATTCCTGAAGAAATCAGGGATTTTTACAAAATGTACAGACCATCCCCTCTTGTAAGAGCCTACTGTCTGGAAAAGAAGCTTGGTACTCCGGCTCATATTTACTATAAATTCGAGGGAAACAACACATCAGGAAGCCACAAGCTTAACTCTGCCATAGCCCAGGCTTATTACGCAAAGAAGCAGGGACTTAAGGGTGTTACTACAGAGACCGGCGCAGGCCAGTGGGGTACAGCCCTCTCGATGGCGTGCTCTTACTTTGATTTAGACTGTCATGTATACATGGTAAAATGCTCATACGAGCAGAAGCCTTTCCGTAGAGAGGTCATGAGAACCTACGGCGCACAGGTTACTCCTTCTCCATCAATGGAAACAGAGGTGGGACGCAGAATAAATGCAGAGTTTCCTGGCACAACAGGAAGTCTTGGCTGTGCCATATCAGAGGCTGTTGAAGCTGCAACAAGCCAGGAGGGCTACAGATATGTACTGGGTTCAGTGCTCACCCAGGTACTTCTCCACCAGTCGGTAATCGGACTTGAGACCAAGACAGCCCTTGACAAATACGGCATCAAGGCTGACATGGTTATCGGATGTGCTGGAGGTGGTTCAAACCTTGGCGGACTTATCTCTCCTTTCGTAGGAGAAATGTTAAGAGGCGAGGCAGATTACGACATCATAGCTGTTGAACCTGCATCATGTCCTAGTCTAACAAGAGGAAAATACGCATATGATTTCTGTGATACCGGAAAGGTATGTCCTCTTGCTAAGATGTATACACTTGGTTCTGGCTTTATCCCATCCGCCAACCATGCCGGCGGTCTCCGCTACCATGGAATGAGCTCAGTAGTGTCTGAGTTATACGATCAGGGTTATCTCACAGCAAGAAGCGTGGAGCAGACAGAGGTATTTAAGGCAGCTGAGATGTTCGCAAGAATCGAGGGCATATTACCAGCACCAGAGAGCAGCCACGCTATAAAGGTTGCTATTGATGAGGCACTCAAATGCAAGGAGACTGGCGAGGAGAAGAATATCGTGTTTGGTCTTACCGGAACAGGATATTTTGATATGGTGGCTTACCAGAAGTTTAATGATGGGGAGATGAGTGACTATATCCCTACTGATGAGGAGCTGGCTAAGTCTCTTGATACACTTCCTAAGATTGGCTAAAAATCATTTTACATTTATAATCCTAAAGTGTTATATCGAAACTTATTTTATAATGAAAGAAGTGTTTATCTTTTCCACTTATATAAACACTTCTTTCAAAAATTTTTTAGGGGGGGGAATATGGCTAACATAAAAGTTTTTTATTACATAAAAGATTTTATTTGTCAAATCAGTAAAAAATGGGATTGTATGGCTCAAAATGCATCATCTGCGATTAATTTTGCACATGATAAAATAAATCTTGAACCATCTCACGAGCAAAAGTGGTTCAGTACATTAGCTCATAATATTGAGCATTATAATAGGATATTACGTTCTTCCAACTCTAATGCATCAAAGGAAAAAATTGATAATATTAATGAAATCGCTAATCATATAAGAGATAATATAATACAAAGTGATATCATTCTATATCGTCAAATTTCCAAAACAGCTTTTCAAAATATGAAGAAAGAAGCACAAAACTTTTCAAATGTTGATCTTTACGATAAAGGATTTATCTGTACAACTCTTGTAAAAGGTATAGAAAACCATTATGGCTTTGATTACAATTCCCAAAATAGTTATATAAAATTAAGAATATATATACCAGCAGGAACAGGATGCATATACATGGGAAATGTCAACACTGAAGAAGGTAACTATGAAGTAATTATCCCTCCTGGAACAAAATTTAAGATTATCAGTATAGAC
>CAVFAM010000058.1:0-5421 GCA_963620375.1 Bacteroidaceae bacterium | reverse complement strand
ATTCCATATGCAGGCGGCTCCTCTATGGTCTTAAGGAGGGCATTCTGCGCCTGCTGGTTCATCTTCTCCGCTTCATCTATTATATAGATTTTGTATTCGCTGCTGTATGGCTTTATGACTATGTCGTTATTTAACTGTGCTCGTATCTCGTCTACTGAGATATTATTCGGCTTCTCGTGTGTGACATAGATTATATCCGGCTGGTTATGGTCTGCCGCCTGCTTACATGAGCGGCACTTCATACAGGCATCCACATCCATATCGCAGGCAATCATAGTGTCCATATTTTCACACTGCAATGCCATGGCAAAGGCTTCGGCTATCATCATTTTACCGGACATGTCTGGTCCGTTTAAAATGTAGGCATGGGATACCTTTCCCATTGTTATTGCATTTTTCAGATGCTCTATTATCTGCTCATGTCCGATTATATCCCTAAATCCTGCCATATTGCACCCCACTTTCTAGGTAAATATATCCAGTAATAATCCTTCAATCTCACCTATTGCATTAAGTATTTTCAAGTGATCCATCTCATCTGATACCAGCTCTGTGGCAAGCTGATCCAGATTTTCATCTATGAGTTTAATTATTCCATATACCCTGTGACGACCTCTTCTGTCGAGAAAATTCTCCCTGGAAAACTTATGCGACCTGTATACTACCTCGTTTAAGAAGTCCTTTATCAGACCTCTGTACTTTTTCATATCCCTTATGTCCATATGCTGGGCGATGCGGTTTCCCTGGGCTGTGATGTCCTCCATCAGTGAGTCCACCTTTGCCTGCAGCTCTGCATCTGTTATGGCTGACGACAGGGTGAATTTAAAGGAGCCATCACCGACTGTTGTTTTCTGCGTATCAGGCACCTGGGTTATCTGTGAAACATTGTTTACCTTTACATCCATAAGCGTCCTCTAATTTTTGCTAATGTAATCCCTTACCTTTTGTATTGTGTCTTCCAGTATCAGATTTTGAAAACGCACATCTATCTGGGCTTTCTGCAGGTTCTCCTCTGAAAAATCCTTTGAGTCTGCCAGAAACCGCCTGCACAACTCTGCATATTTTGGCTCTGCCTCAAGCTTCTCCCTGTTTAACGCCCTCTGTAAGCGTTCGCCATCCTCTACTTCTATATATATCGGCACAACTGCATCTTTTCCAAAATATTCTCTTATCTTTGTGTAGGTATCAAGTGTACCTATCAGCATGTAGCTGTCCTGAGCCAAATCTATCTGCCCGTCATCTACCGTAAAGTATTTCCATACTCCATATACTGTATCGTAAGCCCTGAGCTCTATTATCTTTCCTGCGGCTTCAAGCTCCCTCAGCTGGTCCTCTGTGCAGAAATGATAAGTTTCACCATCGGTCTCACCCTCTCTTATGGGTCTTGTGGTATATGGTATTATTTTTTTCAGATTAAAATCATCCTGACTCATTAATCTGGCGTAAATCGTGTCTTTACCGGATGAGCTTTTGCCCATCACACAATATATTTTTCCCATTTTCATTATCCTTTTAGTATAGTTATGAAATTGTTCTCTGTCAAACCTTGCAGTTCCAGATTAAGCTTTATTATTGTCTTTAAATCGCAGACAAGCCTCTGGGAAATTATTTCTCCCGGAACTATAAGCGGTATTCCCGGTGGATAGAGGTTTATGTAGCTGGCTGACACTTCCCCTGCTGCCTCGTCCAGTGGGATTTGCTGGGCTTGCAATCCGTTTTCTGGGCTTGCTTCATATGAACCTTGCTTTTTGTATGCTTCTTTGGCTTCATATTTGCATTGAGGCTTATATCCTTCCTCGGCTTCAAATATCTCAAAGCGTCTCTCGTTGGGGTGGTATATTTCAGCATTCACAATATGCTTACTATACTTTCTTACTTTGATAGTTTGACTCTTCCCTCTATCTTTTGTTAAAGATGCACATTCATGCACATTTACATCTGCGGTTTTACCTGCATCTATAACGAGTCCCTCATCTGTAGTTTTATCTGCATCTATACCGAGACCTCCATCTACAACTCTGTTCACGTCCATAAGCCTCTCACGCTCTATATGGCTGTCAATGTCAACAAGCGCTGCCGCCAGCCTGTCAAAGCCCTCCTCTGTATCCATAATGCCTGACAGGGCAACCGCATAGTTTCCTGCTGCCATCTCGATTTGAATATGATATTTCTGCAAGAGTATATCCCACATATCCTGCCCGCTCATGCCAGCCTTGTCTGTAATTATTATTATCTTGCTTCGGTCAAAATCAAAGGCTTCCTCCGCTTTCATGTCTGCCCTTGTCAGCACCTTTAAATACCTAAGCCCTGACACTTTATCATAAAAAACATCAAGCTTGTGCTGTAATGTACCAAACAACTGGTCTTTCTGGTCTGCCACCATATCTATACAGCGCTCAATTCCTGCCATCAGCACATAGGATGGGGAGCTTGTCTCATATATATCCAGATATTTTTCTATGGCTTCCGGCTTTATGCGGTCACTGCACAAGTGGAGCAGGGCTGTCTGGGTATATGCTGGAAGTGTCTTGTGGACACTCTCTATCACAATATCAGCTCCCAGCCTTATGGCATTTTCCGGCATGCCATATCCAAAGCCGAAATGTGCGCCATGGGCTGAGTCTACTATAAGAGTCATGTCATTTGCATGGGCAAGCTCTGCGATTTGTCCTATGTCAGAGCTTATGCCGTCATAGGTCGGGGATGTGATTATGACCGCACTTGCATCCCTGGTCTCCTCTATGGCTTTCTGCACCGTCTCTGTGCTTATCTGCCCCTGTATTCCGATATCCGTGATGACCGGGTATACATATGTGGGTATAAGCTCGTTTAAATACAAGGCATTGTAGACTGCCTTGTGGGAATTTCTTGCAACAATCACCTTATCCCTTTTCCTTGTGGCTGCACTGACTGCTGCAAGTATTCCACATGTGCTTCCATTCACCAGATAGTAGGCTTTCTTTGAGCCGTAGAGCCCTGCCGCCTTTTCCTGGGCTTCCTTTAAGATGCCCTGCGCATGGTGCAGGTTGTCAAAGCCATCTATCTCTGTAATGTCCAACTGGTAGGCATCATGTGCGTTTAACCTGCGCTTGTGCCCCGGCATGTGAAAGGGGTATATGTCTGATTTTGCATTTTCAAGTAGTTTTTCTTCCAGCACGATTGCGCCTTTCTATTTCAAGTCTATTATTTATCATAAGCTTCTGGTATACAGCCGCCCAGCATTATAAAAGCCTGTGTGGTTCTGTCAATATACAATCATCCCAGATACCTGCCAAGCTCTGGCATCCAGTCATCAAAAAATATCTCATTATTGCATAGGGCATTCCAGATTGGTTCCAGAAAAGCCACTATTATATCCAGCGCATCCTCCCAGGCTTCTTCCCGCTTCTGCTTCTTGCAGGCTGCTATCCAGCGCTTTCTCATATATCCATAATTTCTGTAGCCCTTCAGCTGGGCAAGTCTTTTCTCACTTATGAGCCTGGGATTATTCTCTGAGAATTTTTCAAGCTCCTCCATCACATATCTGCCGCTTATGCTCTCTGTCTTAAGAATCTCACTTGCCTTTATATATGCCCCCATATCATGTATAAGCTCAAGCTTAGACACTATCTCAAACAGGCTCTGGACAAGAATCCAGTCCGATGGAAAGACCATGTAGCTTATCCTCTTATGCTTTGGGTTCATAGGTCTAAGCTCCATGGATACAGGCACTGTGATGTCCTTTTCCAGAGTCCGTCTTATGTAGACTGGATAGTCCACCTTGAGGTCCTCATAGCTTGCCGACAGCTTCCATGTATAGCCCTGTCCGTTTTCCTCAAGCCTTCCATCCCAGTCTACGTCACTTTGCTCCCTAAGTATCATATCTGAGATTTCTTCCATGCTCTTTTTGTTTTCTATATATATAAGCTTTAGTTTATTATCAGTTAGTTCTTTCTCACCAAGCCAGATGTAATCATTCACGCCGGCTTCGCTTATCTTGTAAAGCAAGTCCTCCCCCAGATACTTCCACATTACATCCGCAAATGGCAGATTGCTTTTCTCGCTGATTTCTCTGACCAACACCTTACAGCCACACTCCTATAAAACTCTGTACCTTTTTGATTACCTTTCTCTCTCTGGCATACTCAAGCAGGGTGGATATGTCCTTGTCCTCATCCTTTATGTAGCCCTGTATCGCTGCCTTGAAATCGTCATGCTCCATCTTGGACTCATACTTGAGACAGTCGCATATCATCCTCTCCTTGTCGTATATGCCAAAAACCGCTCCATCAAGCTCGATTGTAGAGGCTCCAAGCTCCAGGGCTTCTGGCTCTGTGTAGTAGGGTATAATCTTTGGATACTCCATCTTAAATCTGGATTTGGAGGTATTCTTGTCAATGGCAAGTCTCCAGCCATACGGCTTCTGGTCGATGTAGCCATAGGCATACAAGGCACTCTCCATGCAGAGCTTTGCATCCGGGAACAATGCCGCCACCAGCTCCTCCTCTGTAAAGCGCTCCAGCTTATCCGTGTAATATCCGTTTTTCACCCTCACGATGTCTCCGGAATTGAGAAGCTCCACGATTCTTCTGTAGTCTACCCCCAGCTTTCCCAGCTGCTCTTTTTTCACTATTCCACCGTTTTCCTCGATGGCTTTTAATACAACGTCCTTTACTTCTTCTATTTTCATTTTTTCCGCTCCATTAAAATTGTAGTGGTATTTATTTATATTGTAACTTTCTTAAAATCTATCGTCAACAGTGTATTTTTGTCGTATAATAGGTTTTAAGACATATTGGCATGTCGTTTTTGTCGTTATGCCATTGTGGTAAAGGGTTTACCAGTAAATTGCAGGGCAGTAAAACCCAGACAGGAGGTACATATGGAGCATTCAGGAAGCAGCAGGCGCAGCCCGTCCCGTGAGACCTGTGAGAAAACCATTAAAAGAATATTGATGACAGAGGTGCTTGAAAACGGACGTAATAAGCACTTTAAATCAGCAGCGGATTTCATGAATTATTTTGAATCCCTCTACCCTGCCTCTGATGCCCTGACCAAACAGGTGCAGCGTGCAGTCAGGGCTTTAGACATGCCCAAGGATGAGTATGGTTATTTTATTGCAAATAAGACTGTGGCACAGTTCAATCAGGAGAACTCCATCTCCTCTGCTTTCTCTATTGCAAATGTGTCTGTTGACCCAATGGAGGATTATGAGACCGTATTTCTCTATGCCGATGCCCCTCTGCGCAGCTACCTGATACATATTATCTCAACCTCTGAAATCTTTGACGGCAAGTTTCTCACCATTGCAGAGACCTATAACGGGCTTATCATATACACAAAAAATCGTAATCAGCTAGTCATTTTGCTAAATAGTCTGATAATTTAGCTATATTTTTATCATGTCCTGTATATAAAAATCGACAAGCTATATTTCTATAG
>CAVFAM010000057.1:0-4446 GCA_963620375.1 Bacteroidaceae bacterium | reverse complement strand
CAAGATGATATACAGTCAGACTACAATTGTGGAATATCGAATTGTGGCAATACCAGCTCTCTCCATACTCTTCGTACAGACTTTTTAGGATATTGTAATAATTCCTATAGTCTTTCCCGTCACTTTCCCTGTCCATAGCATCACAGCATGTTATCAATTGCTGAAGTATCGGTATCATAAAATACAGATTTCCATACTTTCTCAGGTTCTCAAAGGCTTCCTTGCATATCTCGAATGCTTTTTTATATCCTTTTCTTTTTATATAAACCAGTGATGATAGCCATGCGTTTTTACTTGTAAGCTTTGTGTTCTCCACTCCATCAGTGACGTTGTTCTCAATATATCTATAGCAGGCTTCAAATATCCACTCTGCTTCCTGAACTCTTCCTTGCATAAATATCAGATAACCTAACTCAAGAATATTTTCCAACTCTACTGTTGATAGGAGATACTCATTAATATTCTCTGCTGTTACTCCCGGCAAGGTCATTTCAATCGCTTGTCGGATATAGCTTTCTGCCTGATTCCAATCCTCATCCAAAAGCTGTGACATATATGCTCTTGTCCGCAAAACAAACATTTTATGTACATTGCTGTCCTTTGCATATAAAGCTTCATACTCGTGCAGAATTGCCTCTGCCTTATCTCTGTCCTTTTTCCAAATTAGTTCTTCTATCTCATCTCTTGCATATATCTTACTGTACTCTTCGTCAGATAAAATAATTTCCAGCTTATCTGATGATTTTCCCAAACGCTGCAAGAGTATATCTGACAAAAACTTATCGACATCGGATTGGTCAGTCTCTATCTTTATAAGCATTTGTGTACTGCACAGCCCCTGACATAATTGTCTTCTGGAGTAATTTTTCTCAATACGGAGTTTTTCAATTATTTTCCCTAGTGTAATATTGCTCATTTTTGTTCCCTTGTTAATATACTTACTAATAAATATAGTATAGCACAAAAGAAGAGGGAATCGTGAAACCAAGTCACGCCCCTCTTCTGCACAACATATTTAATATGTCAATCCATAATTCAATTCATAATAATTGCCCGCTGCATCACGGTATGCATATGCTTTTCCATTCTCATCCTTGAGGTCATCCGGCATATACTTGTCCTTGTCAAAGCCCGGTACATCATTTGGGCTGATGCACTTGCCATCTGCATCAACTGCCAGCACTGCGTCATTCTTAGGGAATGTGATTGGCAGCTTGCCTGTTGGAGCATATTTTCCAAAAATCACATCAAATACAGCCTCATCAAAGGTATCAAAGCCAACTGTCAAGGCATCTGATACAGACTCAATATTGCCAAGCTCCCATGCCAGGGTTACGTTTACATTTGAGATTACCTTGCCGCCATTTGCATGGACTGTCTCTGCAATCTCTGTCAGACGCTTCATGCCGCTGACTGTGGTCTCCTTGTGGGTGCTTGCAAGTGGTCTGCACTGCTCGTCCACATCACATACTTCCTTGTCCTCACACAAATCCAGCTCCAGATAGCCCGGTGTGGCAGAGAAATATGCTCCTGATGATGGGTGAAGCATAAGAATAGCTGCATCTGCCTGAGTGTAATCATCAGTGAGTGTGCAGTAGGCTGCCAGTTTCTCTCTGAGCTCCCTGGTAGCTCCCTCTGCCTGCTCTGGATTTTTATAAAAGGCCTCTGCATATATCTTCTTATCCTCAGCCTTATAAGGCAGGGTTCCATCATTTTTCAGGAGAACAACTGACTTTCTATGCACCAGTTCAGCCTCTGCCCGGTCAGCTTCGTTTGCGATTACTTCTTCTGCAAAATCTGCATCACGGTATGGGTCATCAAACATGCCCAGTGCAAACATTTCTGTCAATGTACGTGTCACTGCACGGTCAATTGACTCATCTGTCAGGATTAAGTCTTCCTTCTTAAAGCCCTCTGGTACCTCGTGGGTATCATAATATCCGTTCTTGCCACGCTCATAGGCTTCCATGCCATACTCATTGTCAAATAAACCACTGATTATATCCACGCCTGACTGGGTAACGGCAAAACCGATACGCTCTGGCTTATCCAGTGCCTCCACTCCCCAGCACATGTTATGCACTATACCGGTGTCAGAGTTGATATAGCCTTCAAAGCCCATCTGCTTGCGGAGAATCTCATCTATAAAGTACTTATTATAGGCAAATCCATATGGTTTGAAATCAATATCTTTTCCCACATAATCCTGCTGTGTCACGCTCTTTTCTGCGGATGGCTTAGAATAATATGGCATGATAGACTGTGCCTTATGTCTGATTGCAGGCTTAAAGCCACGGATATGGTATTTTTCCAGGCTTCCCTCTGTAGCGTACACATTCCACTGACCAGCCTTGTAGTGTGGGTCAAAGCCATTCTCTCTGGCTCCACCGCCTGGGAAATGCTTCACTGTCATGGCTGTGCCCTCTGGATTTACACCGTCAGAGCCATTCTGTATGCCCGGAATCAGATGGTCAAATGCCTCCTCAATGAAATCCGGGTCCTCACCAAAGGTACCATAGCTTCGCTGCCAGCGTGGGTCACTCATGCAGTCTGCCATATACATGTATCCCTTTCGCAGACCACAGGCATTCCACTCCCTGTTGATACAGTCTGCGAACTTATCAATTATGTCAAAGCTGCCATCACCCTTTGCAGCCGCAGCAATTCCCAGAGTTCCTGGCCATGCAGCAAAAATTCCTGCTGCGTCATTCATACCAAATACTGGCTCTGCATTCTCGTTTCGTGAGTTAGATGCCACCTGCACCGGTATAAAATGGTCACACTCCTCTGCTACAGCCTGAAGCTGGTTCAAAAATTCTACCAGGTCTGTTGGTGTAGGATTTGCACGCAGAATCAGATGTCTTGAAAACCATTCCTTTAACATGGTCTCTGTTCCCGGCAGATGCTGCTCGCCAAAGATTGTCTTTCCATCCAGATTGCCATTGTCCAGTATGCCAGACTCGTCCAGCTGTGGATTGTAATTATCCACACCACAAGGATATTTACCCATACGCCAGTCGGATATGAACAACTGGGCTATCTTTTCCTCCAGTGTCAGCTCCTTTACATATGCCCTGGCTCTCTCTTCTGCTGGCAAACGCCAGTCGTCAAAGTCCTTAAACTCTCCTGAACCATCGATATCCTTAAAGTACAAACCATCCTTTTCGATAAGACGGTCTGTGACCATGCTGATTCTTGGGCCATTTTCATTCTGATATGTTTTTAATATTTCACTTGCTTTTTTCATTTAAACTCAATCCCTGCCTTCCTTACTAATTTTCCCTTTTCCTTATCTTAACCCGAATTTTATTACATGGGCAAGTATTTTATGTTTATTTAATAATGTACTTGGGGTAAAATATTTATAACTTAAAATTCATGTTAGAAAGGTCAGGATAAATGAGTAAAAAATTTCGTATTTCAATCATAGGCTGCCTTGCCGCAGTAGTTTATCTGTTTATCAGCTTCTTTTTCATGCTGATTCCCATAAACCTTAAGGCTGGTGATTTCTGGATTACGCTGATAATCACAAGCCTGCTGTATGCAGTTGGCAACATGATAGACAGGGCATTTGGTTTCCTGTCAAAGAGCAGCAATCCAAGGGGAAATAAGTTCCCCATACCGTTTTTAGTACCAATCTTCCTCTTCATAATAATGATGATACTGATTATAGCTGGCGCAAAGCTTTTTCACGCCAAGTCCTATGCATCAATTCTCTCTATTAAGGAGGTTGAATTTTCAGAGGATTTACCTGAGGCTTCAGCCACAGACTCCATAGCCCTTATGGATACAGCCTCTGCCCAGATGCTCGGTGACAGGGAAATCGGTGCCCTTGCCAATCTGGTGAGCCAGTTTGACGTGTCTGGAAATTATACCCAGATAGACTATCAGGGTACTCCTGTCAAGGTCTCTGCCCTTTACTATACGGGCTTTTTCAAATGGATAAATAACAGAACTGAGGGCGTACCAGGCTATGTGTCTGTCGACCCGGTTTCCATGACAGCCTCATATAATGAGCTTAAAGCAGGCATGAAATATGTCCCTTCTGCCTACCTACTGGAGGACGCAGGACGACATATCTGGCTTAACTACCCTACAACCATGTGGGGCAACCTGCATTTTGAGATTGATGAGGATGGCAATCCTTACTATGTAGCCTCTGTATATGACAAGAGAATAGCTGTTTTATCAGGAAAAACAGTCAGTGGCTGTATTATCCTTAACCCTGTAACTGGTGAAACTCAGAAATATGATTTGGACAGTGTCCCTAAATGGGTGGATGTGGTATATGACGGCAATACTCTGTGTGAGCAGTACAACTGGTACGGCAATCTCTCAAACGGTTACTGGAACAGTATCATAAGCAAAAAGGGCTGCAAAAAAGTCACCTCCTCATACTCATATGACGAGGAAACAGACGAAAATGTGGAGGTTCCAGACTATGGC
>CAVFAM010000056.1:0-3066 GCA_963620375.1 Bacteroidaceae bacterium | reverse complement strand
GAGTCTCCTACTTAAGCTCGTCAAGTACTGACTGGCCTATTGTATTTTCAGGCATCTTTACGCCGAAGTTGTCCGCAATAGTAGCTCCTATTGTGGCAAAATCATTTACCTCTGGAAGCTGTCCAGCCCCTTCAAAGGATGGGGAATATGCTATAAACGGTACCTTTTCCCTTGTATGGTCTGTGCCTGTATAGGTCGGGTCATTTCCGTGGTCTGCTGTTATGATAAGCAGATCATCATCCCTGAGTACTGGGAGAAGTTCTCCAAGCTTCTTGTCAAATCTCTCAATCTCCTCTGCATATCCCACAGGGTTACGTCTGTGTCCCCACAGGGCGTCAAAGTCCACGAGATTTGTAAAGCAGAAGCCTTCAAAATCCTTCTTTGCATACTCAATAGTCTGCTCCATGCCGTGAACACTGCTCTTTGAGTGAACACTCTCTGTCACACCCTCACCATCAAAGATGTCGCTGATTTTACCCACAGCAATCACATCAAAGCCTGCCTCCTTAAGGGCATCCATGGCTGTCTTGTTGGTTGGCTTGAGGGCATAATCGTGACGGTTGCTGGTTCTCACAAACTCGCCAGCCTTTTCGCCCACATATGGTCTTGCTATTACTCGTCCCACTCTCCACTCATCCTTAAGTGTAAGCTCACGGGCTATCTCGCAGTACTTGTATAAGGTCTCAAGTCCCATATGGTTTTCATTTCCGCAAATCTGCAATACAGAGTCTGCCGAGGTGTAGACTATGACCTTATTCTCGTTTATTTCCTGCTCTCCCAGCTCATCAAGGATTGCTGTACCGCTGGCAGATTTGTTTCCGATGATTTTCCTGCCAAATCTCTTTTCCAGCTCGCTTATAAGCTCATCCGGGAAGCCAGTCTCTGTAAATGTAATAAAAGGCTTTGTAGTGTGAATACCCATCATCTCCCAGTGGCCTGTCATGGTGTCCTTGCCATTGCTCTTTTCATTCATGGCAAAATAATATGCCATTGGTTTATCCACCGGCTCAACCTGCTTAAGTGCCTTTAGGTTTGCAAGTCCAAGCTTCTGCAAGTTAGGTATGTCAAACTCATCCACTGTCTGTGAAATGTGTCCCAGTGTATCTACACCCACATCCCCGAACTTCTCGGAATCAGCCATAGCTCCTATACCCATAGAATCCAATACAATTGTAAACACTCGCTTAAATCTCATATCATTTCTCCTTATAATATGTGAATCTTAATATCCTGCACCTGTATCCTGATTTTTAACAATCTTTACGATACGGCTTGTACCAAGTCTTGTGGCACCAAGCTCCATAAATTTTTCAGCGTCTGCAAGGGAAGAAATTCCACCAGCAGCCTTGATTCTCACGTTTTTGCCAACATGCTTTGCAAAAAGCTCCACATCATCAAATGTAGCTCCTGCTGTAGAGAAGCCTGTTGATGTCTTGATGAAATCTGCCCCAGACTCTGTGACAATCTCACACATCTTGATTTTTTCTTCATCTGTAAGGAGACATGTCTCGATGATAACCTTTAAAATCTTATCTCCACAGGCAGCCTTGATTTCCTTAATCTCGTTTAATACATAATCGTAGTTCTTAGCCTTAAGCTGTCCTACGTTTATGACCATATCGATTTCCTTTGCCCCATTTGCAATGGCATCCTTTGTCTCAAATACCTTTGTAGCTGTTGTGCAGTTTCCATTTGGGAAGCCGATAACTGTACATACTGTCATCTTATCTCCCATGTACTCGCTTGCCTGCTTTACATAGCATGGTGGAATACATACAGAAGCTGTACCATATTTCATGGCATCATCGCAAATCTGCTTAATCTCCTCCCATGTGCTTGTCTGTAAAAGTAATGTGTGGTCTACGATTTTTAAAATGTTCTCTAATTCCATTTTTGTCTCCTTTGCATTTAGGTATGTTTTATTGTATGTATTTTTGTATCTTAAGAAAAAACAACTGGTTTATAAGCCCATATTCACTGGTCCAAAGCCCAGAGGAAGCAGCTCCTTAAGCTTGTATGTATGCAGCTCATCATTCTCATCGCAGAGGATAATTTCAAAGGTCTCCGGGTCACAAAACTCCATCATGACCTGCCTGCACACGCCGCATGGTGCGCAGAGCCTGAGTACTGGTGAGTCCTCAAAACCTCCCACAATGGCGATTGCCTCAAAGTCTCTCTCTCCCTCGCTCACTGCCTTGAAAAAGGCTGTCCTCTCAGCGCAGTTTGACGGTGTATATGATGCACTCTCGATATTGCAGCCCCTGTACACCTTGCCATCCTTTGTGAGAAGTGCTGCTCCCACCTTGTGGTGCGAATATGGTGTATAAGCCATCTGTCTTGCTTCAAGAGCTATATTTATAAGCTCACGTCTGTCCATTTAATTATGCCTCCTTTTTGATAAGCTCTCTGATTGCTTCCACTGCCACAGAGATTGCAAGCTCTGTATCATGCGCCTGCTTGTTTGGCAGTCCCTTTTTAGCCCGTTCCTGATTTGCAACTACCAGAAAGCATGAGCCAACCCTGACTCTTAAAAAGCTTCCTGCTATAAAAAGTGCTGCTGATTCCATCTCAGATGCAAGGCAGCCCATCCTGATCCATGCCTGCCACTTGTTCTCAAGCTCATAGCTCACAGGCATAATCTCAGGCTCATGCTGGCCGAAAAATGAATCCTTGCACTGGACTACTCCCACATGATTTCTCACGCCTATTTTTTTTGCAGCATTGACAAGGGCATTTGTCACATTAAAGTCTGCAACTGCCGGATACTCGATTGGTGCAAACTCACGGCTTGTGCCCTCCATTCTGACAGCTCCTGTTGCAATCACAACATCTCCGCCCATGACCTCTTCCTGCATGCCGCCACAGGTTCCAACCCTGATAAAGGTATGTGCTCCACACTTTGTCAGCTCGTCAATAGCAATAGATGCTGATGGTCCACCGATACCAGTCGATGTGACACTGACCTTTACTCCATCCAGAGTACCTGTATAGGTCACATACTCCCTGCTGTCTGCAACCAGAACAGGATTATCAAAATGCTGGGCTATTTTTGCACAGCGCTTAGGG
>CAVFAM010000055.1:0-4503 GCA_963620375.1 Bacteroidaceae bacterium | reverse complement strand
CGATTGTCGATATGCTTCCTGAGGAGGAAAAGAGCTGTGATTATTTCCTCTCATATATAGCAGAGGAGCTTGCTGTAGACAAAAAGGATATTCTGGATTTTGAGCTTATGACCTATTGCATGGAGGAGCCACAGTATGTAGGCGTAAAGGACACTATGATTTCTGCTGCAAGACTTGACAACCAGACATCATGTGCGGCACTTTTGTCTGCAATTATTGATGGAGATAGGAAAAATGGAGTAAACCTTATCGCCTTATTCGACCATGAGGAGATAGGCAGCTCAAGTAAGCAGGGAGCTGCATCGATTCTCTTACATGATATGTATAGAAGAATTATAAGAAGCCTTGGGGCAAGTGAGGAAGAGATTGACAGGAGCATGTATGACGCCATGATACTGTCTGTGGATGTGGCGCACGGACTGCATCCAAATAAGCAGGGCAAGATGGATATCACAAATCACCCTGTCCTTGGCAAGGGCTTTTGCATAAAGGAAGCCTGCTCTCAGTCTTATGCAACAGACGCAGAGGCGATAGCAATTTTGTGCCAGATATGTGATGCTAATGACATTCCTTATCAGAGATTTGTAAACAGATCAGACATCAGGGGTGGACGTACTCTCGGCTCGATTGTGTCTACACTTCTGCCTGTAAAGACAGTGGATATAGGTGTTCCGCTTTTGTCAATGCATTCAGTGAGAGAGCTTATGGGGGCGGCTGACCAGAAAGCCTTGAAAGACGCTGTTACAGCATTTTTTGCTGTATAGCATGAATGTATATTGTAAAAATTATGGCATATGATATAATGAGCGTAGCGAAATTATATCAGATGCGGAGTGCGAAGCACGGATGCGCATGGGGTATCATATATCATGTGCATTTGCACATGATATAATGTAGCCAAAGATAATAGTTGCCTATTAGGGACATCTCTTTCCCTATTCATATAGATAACGCATATCTTAGATAACACATATCTGTTCTTATAATAGGGAAAGTGAGGGAATATAATATGGTCAACAAAAAGTACAAAGACAGATTATTTTGTTTATTGTTTGGAAATGAGGAGTATAAGGATAATATCTTATCTTTATACAATGCACTGTGTCATACATCATACACAAATACGGAAGACATTCAGATTTATACGATTGATGATGTGATTTACATTAAGATGAAGAATGATGTCTCAATTCTGCTTGACAGTTTTTTGTATCTCTGGGAACAACAAAGTACATTTAATCCCAATATGCCGATAAGAGGCTTTATGTATTTCGGGAAAATGTATGATAGGTATATTACCGAGAATAGTCTTAATATTTATGGAAAGACACTCATTAAACTGCCAACCCCAAGATATACGGTATTGTATAATGGTATGGATGAACAGCCGAGTTTTATGCAGTTAAGGCTTTCGGATTCTTTTATCAATCCGGATTCCAGTGGAGCTTTTGAATGGACAGCAAGTATGGTGAATCTTAATGATGGTAAGAATGAAGACTTGCTTAATAATTGCCGACCACTAAAAGACTATATGACACTGATTAATGAAATCAGAAAAAACAGTAAAATTATGAATTTTGAGAATGCCGTTGATGCAGCGGTAACTTATTGTATAGAGCATGATGTTTTAAAAACATTCCTGCTTAAGCACAGAGCGGAGGTGAAAGACGTGTGTATCACAGAATATGATGAGAAAACATTTGTTGATGGAATACGTGCAGAGGGTCGTGCAGAAGGACGCACAGAGGGACGTCTTTCTGAAATCTTCGATTCAGTTCAGGCTGAGGATTATGGTGTTGAGCGTGGTGCTCAGAAGGCAGGCATGAGCCTTCCTGAATTTGAAAAGGCAATGGAAGCTGCCGGATATAAAATTCCACTTGACTATAATTAAAATTTTTTGATAAAATAACTGCGCAATAAATTTAATATAAGAGACAATACAAGACAATAAATGTCACCTATCCACTGTCAGACGGATGGGCGCATTTGTTGTCTTTTTTTGTGTGCTGGGAAAACCTTAGATATTTCCTCTTATACAAAATTGTCGGAAAGGATGAGTATGGTTATTACAATTAGCAGAGAAACAGGAAGCGG
Source organism: Bacteroidaceae bacterium (assembly GCA_963620375.1). Lineage (GTDB taxonomy): Bacteria > Bacillota > Clostridia > Lachnospirales > Lachnospiraceae > Roseburia. The sequence continues at coordinate 2,409 of CAVFAM010000055.1, read as the reverse complement.
TGGTCATACTATTGGCAAAATGCTTGCGGAGAAGTTAGGTTATGATTTTTATGACAAGGAGATAATCTCCCTTGTGGCAAAGGAAATGCATGTCGATGAGAAAATGATAGCTGAAAATGGAGAGAATATGTCTGATAAAACTTATATTGATTTGACAAGCGGATATATTCCATTTTTGCAGAAGGACAGAGTGCCTGTTGACAAAATCCAGGAGATTCAAAATAAGCTTATTAAGTCGATTGCAGATAAGGGAAATTGTGTGATTGTCGGAAGAGGTGCTGATTACATATTGTCTGGAAGGAGCGATGCCTTTCATGTATTTGTTCATGCCAATATGCAGCACAGAGTTGAGAGAGTTGAACGCCATGAGGGCATATCAGGTGAGGAAAAAAGGATTGAAAGAGAGCTTGAGGTAAAGGACCATTCAAGAGCCATGCTGTATCAGCTGTTTACTGGCAGAGAGTGGGGAAGAGTTTCCAATTATAATCTTTCGGTGGGTACAAGTGTCTTTACTAAGACTCAGGCTACAGAGATAATTTATGATGCATTAGAAAAATACAGTGGAGGAAAAATCAATGCCTAGAACAAGAGGAGAATCAATATTTTTTACAGCAATAACAGCCTGGATGATGGTCTACGTCATGACCCTCTACAACACAGTGCTTGCAACAGGAAGCTTTACAAACACTTCATTCCTGATTGCTTTAAAGGGAATGTGGATAGAATATATCATTATAGCCTTGCTTGCGTATTTTGTGTCAAGCCATCTGGCAAAAATCTGTGCTTTCAGGGTGGTGCAGCCCGGGGACAGACCTATTTTTATAATTTTTGCAATACAGACATTTACAGTTATCTGGCAGGTGGCATTTGCCAGTGTGCTTGGGGTCTATCACGGCTATGGCTTTACCAGCAATTTTATTCCTGATTATCTGACTACATATTGCAGAAACTTTGTCATGGCGTTTCCTTTGCAGCTTATAATTGTAGGACCTCTCGCCAGATTTATATTCAGGTCGATATTTATAAAACATAAGAAGATAAAAGGCACAAATGACATTCAGGATGAGGATGAGCAGATTGTAGAAAAAGCTTTATAAAGTAATTACAAATAGGTATTGAATTAATTTAGTTTCTGTGATAATATAACGTAGTAATGAAAACTACATGTTAAAGAAAAGGAAAACATATATTAAAGTTTTATAAACTCGTATAAAGTAGAAAGAAGGATTATAATTATGTATAAGATTGTAATTGACAGCTGCGGTGAATTATCAGAGAAGTTAAAAGAGGACGGTCACTTCTGTAATGTGGCTTTAGAACTGGATGTTGATGGTTACAGAATCCGTGATGACGAGACCTTCAATCAGTTGGATTTCTTAAGAAGAGTGAAGGAGAGCATAGCAGGGCCAAAGTCAGCATGTCCTTCACCAGATGCTTTTATGGAAGCCTTTGAGGGCGAGGCAGAGAATATATACGTGGTTACACTATCAGGTAAATTGAGCGGCTCATACAACAGCGCAGTGCTTGCGGCAAACCTCTACAATGAGGAGCATGAGGATGCCAGAAAAAACATCCATGTATTTAACTCAAAGTCGGCTTCAATCGGAGAGACAATCATAGGACTTAAATGTCAGGAGTACGAAGAGGCTGGCTATTCATTTGAGGAAGTATGTGCGAAGACAGAGGAGTACATCTCATCAATGAATACCTTCTTTGTTCTTGAGACTCTTGAGACCCTGAAGAAGGCAGGAAGACTCAGCAATTTAAAGGCATTTGTTGCAAATACCTTAAATATCAAGCCTGTAATGGGTTCTACCAAGGAAGGTGCAATACAGCAGTTGAGCCAGGCTCGTGGCATGAAGAAGGCTCTGTCAAAGATGGTTGATGATATGCTGGCTGCTACAAAGGACTGCGAGAACAGAGTCCTTGCCATTGCACACTGCAACTGTCCTGAGAGAGCGCAGTATGTCAAGGAGTGCATTGAGAAAATCGCAAACTTCAAGGAAATCCTTATCGTAAACACAGCAGGAGTATCAAGCATGTATGCAAATGACGGTGGAGTAATCCTCGCTGTATAAAAAATTTATAAAATAAGCAGCCAGAAGTTGAAAAACTGCGATATGGTACTATAATGTAATCTATGATGAGAACATACGAAGAAGTTATAAGACAAATAGAGAACACGCATCGTTTTGGAAACCTTCCGGGTGTGGAGGTTATGGAACATGTATTAAAGCAGCTTGCCGGTATAAATGGCAAGCTGCCTTTTGTGCATGTAGCGGGAACAAACGGTAAGGGTTCAGTATGTGCCTTTATGACACAGATATTTAAGGAGAGTGGTTTAAAGGTAGGTACTTTTATATCCCCTCATGTGGTGGTCTTTGAGGAACGCATTACGGTAAATGGACA